>NZ_CANNDN010000001.1:2367500-2502330 GCF_947503465.1 uncultured Tateyamaria sp.
GTGGAATCCATAACTCGTCCTGCCGGGTGCCGCCCCTGTCCAAACGGCTGACACGGCAGCCGGGTGCGACCCGTCCGGAAAACCTAGTGCCCGCAATGCCCTATTACAACCGCACACGCTTGCAGGGCGCGGGACCAATGGCTATTCCGGTCGGCAACGCTTTTACCGGGAGACGCCAGATGCTCAAAGGCAAGTTCGACAAGTCCAAATTGCCCAGCCGCCACGTGACCGAAGGGCCCGCACGCGCGCCGCACCGGTCCTACTACTACGCCATGGGCATGACCGAGGCTGAGATTCACCAGCCCCTCGTCGGCGTCGCCACCTGCTGGAACGAGGCGGCCCCCTGCAACATCGCCCTGAACCGTCAGGCGCAAGCGGTGAAGATGGGTGTGAAATCAGCCAGCGGCACGCCCCGCGAATTCACCACAATCACCGTCACCGACGGCATCGCCATGGGGCACGAGGGGATGCGGTCGTCGCTCGCCAGCCGCGAGGCCATCGCAGACACGGTCGAACTGACCATGCGCGGTCACTGCTATGACGCCCTCGTGGGTCTGGCAGGCTGCGACAAATCCCTGCCCGGCATGATGATGGCGATGATCCGGCTGAACGTACCGTCCGTTTTCCTTTATGGCGGATCGATCCTGCCGGGCCGCGCACCCGTGGGTGCCAAGGTTCCGGCGGAATACGCCAACCGCGACCTGACCGTGCAAGACATGTTCGAAGCGGTCGGCCACCAGCAAAACGGCACCATGACCGAAGCAGAGCTGGACGTGCTGGAACGCGTCGCATGCCCGTCTGCGGGCGCATGCGGCGGCCAGTTCACAGCCAACACCATGGCCTGCGTGTCCGAGGCCATCGGCCTCGCCCTGCCCAACTCTGCCGGTGCGCCCGCGCCGTACGAGTCCCGCGACCAATACGCCGAAGCGTCCG
The DNA here is from genome assembly GCF_947503465.1 of uncultured Tateyamaria sp. Lineage (NCBI taxonomy): Bacteria > Pseudomonadati > Pseudomonadota > Alphaproteobacteria > Rhodobacterales > Roseobacteraceae > Tateyamaria > uncultured Tateyamaria sp. The sequence goes on from NZ_CANNDN010000001.1 coordinate 2,368,434, forward strand.
GTGCGGCGGTCATGACACTGATCGAGAAAAACATCCGCGCCCGCGACATCTGCACCCGCGAAGCGTTCGAAAATGCGGCCCGCGTTGTGGCTTGCACTGGTGGGTCCACCAACGCCGGTCTGCACCTGCCCGCCATGGCGCACGAGGCCGGGATTGATTTCTATCTGGATGATGTGTGCGAGATTTTCCGCGACACACCCTACTTCGTCGACCTGAAACCGGGCGGGCAATACGTTGCCAAGGACATGTACGAAGCCGGCGGCATCTATGTCGTGATGAAGGAACTGCGCAAGGCGGGCCTCATTCACGAGGATTGCATGACAGCCACCGGCTATTCCATCGGCGAAGAGCTGGACAAGATCAGCCTCGAAGCCGACGGGCGCGTCATCTATCCCATTGAAACCCCGATCACCAAGACGGGCGGTGTCGTCGGCCTCAAGGGCAACGTGGCCCCCGAAGGTGCCATCGTGAAGGTCGCGGGCATGGAAGCGCAGCACCAGATCTTTACCGGCCCGGCCCGCGTGTTCGAATGCGAACAGGACGCGTTCGAGGCGGTCCAGAACCGCACCTACGAGGAAGGTGACGTGTTCGTCATCCGTAATGAAGGGCCGTCTGGCGGCCCCGGCATGCGCGAAATGCTGGCGACAACCGCGGCCTTGTCGGGCCAGGGCATGGGCAAGAAGGTGGCGCTGATCACCGACGGCCGCTTTTCCGGCGCGACGCGCGGTTTCTGCATCGGCCATGTCGGACCAGAGGCAGCCCATGGGGGCCCCATCGCGCTGCTGAAAGACGGTGACGTGATCACCATCAACGCGATCGAGGGGACGATCAATGTCGACCTCACGGACGAGGAACTGGCCGAGCGCAAGGCCAACTGGTCCGGCCCGCGCGAAAACATCTATGCCTCGGGCGCGCTGTGGAAATACGCGCAACTGGTTGGCGAAACCTACAAGGGCGCAGTCACGCACCCCGGCGCCAAGGCGGAACGGCATGAATACTGGGACCTCTAGGGGGGTCCTGTTCGGGTCCATCCTGCTGGGTCTCGCAGCGTGCGAGGATTTCGCCGCGCTGGACCTGGCTGGTGCGACCACAGGCGAAAACCTGGCCTTGACCAACGCGACACTTGGCGGCGGCATGATTAAGCTGGTTCCGCCGCCGGGTTTTTGCGTGGACAAACGCAGCCTGCGGCAAAGCTTTGCCATCATGGCGCGGTGCGACACGCTGGGCGGTCAACTGACCACGGACGCGCCGCTGGCCCTGATCACGGCGACAACTGTCAAAGTGACGGGCCCCGTGGCGGTCAGCACATCGGATTTTGAAAGCCCCGCGGAACAGGTGCTGCAACGGCGCGATGACAATGACCTTGCGCTGGTACAGGTGCGCGGCAGCCCCCCCGGCGACGGCATGCGCGACACCTATTGGCGGGCGGCGGCACGGATCGGCAACCAGGTGGTGGGCCTTGCGCTTTATGAACCGTCGGATGGCCGCGATCTTGGCGCGACTGCCCCGGCATTGTTGACGCAGATGGTGGAACGAACGCACGAACAATCGGTCATTGCGGCTGTCGCCGCACAGGACAATTCTGCAACGGCGGGGCCGAAACCGGCACGACAAGGGTTCCTCTCGGGTTTATTTGAGTGAAACCTTTGACATAGATAAACTACCGGCACGAGAACCGGCACAGGGGCAAATGGCAGGCAACCGCATCACATTCATTGACAGGCTGGCGCATCGGCGCGCGGTGCGGCGTTGGGCACGTGCGGCCCGCAATGCGACTGAATCCGACCTGTCGGAATTGCGCGGCCTGCGGTCTGCCGCGCGGCTGTTGCGCAGCCATCTTGACCGGCTGATCCACCGCGCAGACGAACGGCTGGCCTTGCCCGCCATCGGCTCGACCGCCTTTCCGCGACCGCACAATGCCGACTGGGCCTGGCGTCCCGAACTGTGGCGCGGCTCGCTCCCGTCTCCGGGGATGTCCACGGTTCAGACGAAATCGATGCTGGGCAACGAAGTGACCCTGTTTCACGATTGCGCGTTCAGCGAACTGACCCTGCGCCAATTGCGCAACCTGCGGGAAGAAGACCTTGCACCCTACGGCGTGCGACTGGACGTGTTCAAGTTTGACGGGTCGTTCCTGTCGCTGGTCATTGATCTGCCCGATGACGCGGTCAAGGGGCTGACCAAGAACCATCTTCTGGGCATGAACACGATTGTCGAAATGGAAAAACCGCTCGAAATCTTTGCCCGTCTGAATGTCCGGCACGGCCCGAACACGGAACAGATCGTGCGTGAACTGCCGCTGTTCGAACAGGATGTGACCGTCGAATTTGACCTCGCCTATTCCAAGTTGAATGAAAAGCGTGTGGAACGCGCGTGGATCGACCTGATCTTTGAGGGGCCGGAAATGAACCAGGTCACCCTGCGCGATATCACCTTCTCGCGCCGCCCGCGCGCGGCCCTGTGATGAAAGGGAAAGCATGAGCACACTGACCCTCACCCCCACCAAGATGCGCTATGGCATCTGGCAAGGCCTCATCCAGCAGAAGGGCACGGGCGTCCCCCAGATCAAGGTCACGCACTTGAACGCCGATGTGCCCGATGTGCAGGTCACGGAACAGGGCGATACCGGTCAATGGCTGTTGCAGGTCCCGATCCCGGCCGAGGCCATTGCAGATGGCGTCCAGGTCTTTGTCATCTCTGACGCGACGGATGACGAAAAGCTGGGCCATTTCACCCTGATCGCCGGCGAAGCCCTGGGGGACGACATCCGGGGCGAAGTGGCCCTGCTGCGCGAGGAACTGGATATGCTCAAACGCGCCTTCCGCCGCCACTGCGTCGAAACCACCTAGCGCAGCAGGGCAGACGCCCACGCCTCCAGAAACAGCGCCCGTTTCAACCGGTCCAGGTACACCAGCAATCCAGGGTCCAGGCTGACAACACTCAGCACCTGTGCATCCGCAGCCCCGATCGAAGGCAACGGAAAACCGGGCCGATCCCGCGCCGCCCAGGTGCCCGACGTCAGGTAGCTGACCAGGGCCTCTGCCGCATCGCCCAGCGCGGTGCTGTCCAGCACCAACGCCGTCCGCATCATCGTTGTCGCGAAATCCTCGGGCGTGATGATCGTGACCTTGTCCAACGTCTCGGGCCGGGTCGACGCATAGCTGCCCAGCACATTATACGCCACGAACAACTCGCCCGACGCCAGATCGTCGATCATGTCCCCGGAACAGCAATACAGCCGCGCATCAAGGTTCCCGAACACCTCCATCAACCGCCAGAACGTCTCGGACGCCCGCGCATCCTGCGTCGCGAACAGGTATCCCAACCCCGACAGCCGCACATCATATGTGCCCAACCGCCCGCGAAAATGCTCGGGGTCCGCGCGCAATGCTTCAATCAGCGCCTGTCGCGTCCTGGGCAAGTCACGCCCCTCGAACGCAGCGCGGTTCAGCACCACGGTCGCAGGCTCCAAAGTGAAGCCAAACACGCTTTGCCGCCACTGTGACCCACCCGTCGCCAACCCGTCTAGGCGCCGCGCCAGCCCGTCATTGGCCAGCTTCAACTGCAAGTCCATGGCGCTGGATATGACCACGTCAAAGCAATCGCCGCATTCGGCAATCAACGTCACGATATCCGCAGATCCCGCCACGGCGTAATCCACCGACACCGACGGATTGCGGGCAATGAACCCGTCCAGGATGGGCGCAAAGATATCCGTATCCGTGCTCGACAGCACGCGCAGGGTCACGCCGTCCTCGCCGTGAAAGACCCGGCGGTCCTCCAACTCGGCCGCACCCGCCACCGACACGCAAAACCACAGCGCTAAAGATACAAAGATGCGCACGCCCCGCCCCCTTCGGCATTTGCCAGTTCCAGACGCCCGCCATGCGCCTCGGCCACATCCTGCGCGATGGTCAAACCCAAACCGGACCCCACCGTATCGCCCGCATTCGCCCCGCGCTGAAACCGCTGGGACAACTCCGCCATCTGCTCGGCCGGAAACCCGTCGCCCGCATCACACACCACAATCGCCACGGGATCAGTCCCAACCTCGATCCGCACAATCCCTTCGGGAGGCGAGTATTTCAACGCATTGTCAATCAGGTTCCGCACCGCATTCTGGATCAGGATCGGATCGCCCTGCACCTCGACGGGCCCGTCCGATCGCAGAACCAACTCCAGATCCTTCATCTCGGCCACCGGGGTCAGCCGATCCACCAACTCACCGCAGATCGCGACCAGATCGACGGGGCGCCGTTCCATCTGGTCGCCACGAAAGGTCACCATCGCATGATCCAGCAACTGTCCCGCAGCCCGAGAACTCTCATCAATTGCCCGGATCATCGACCGCAGTGCCGCCCGGTTCTCGTCCTTGTCCACCCGCATCAAGGTTGCCTCCGCATGCGTGCGCACCGTCGCCAGCGGCGTCCGCACCCGGTGCGCGGCCTCGGCAATGAACGTCTCTGACTGGGTCAACGACGCGCTCAGCCGCGTCATCAGCGAATTTAAAGAGGTCACCAATGGCGACAATTCGGTCGGCACAGGCCGCACCACCGGACGCAAATCCCGCGGCCCCCGGCGCGCCACGGCCTCGGCCATCTGGCTCAGCGGTCGCACGGTCGACCGCGATGTCCACAGCGCCATGCCCGCCGCCAATGCAAAAAACGCCCCGCCAAACAATGCCGCATTGACCGAGATCGAAAACAACGTGCCCGCCAGATTGTCCCGCGTCTGCGCCACGGACACGGTCAGCAACACCGGCGCGGGGCTGGCTGGCAACGATTGGGTCAACGAGGCCATCCGCACCTCTGCCCCGCCAAACGCCTGCGTCTGGAACGCGGGCCGCGCCGCAGGCTCAAACGGGCCCGCAAACAACCCGTCATAGCCGGTCAAAAGCGCGCCCCCCTGATGCACCGCGTAAAACACCCGGTCATCGGCGGCCGTGTCCAGCATCGCAAACGCGGCATAGGGCACATCGACCTCCACCTGGCCCTCGCGCACCACGGCGGCATCCATCAACGACGTCAGCGACGCCTCCAGAATCCGGTCCTGGCTTTGCTGCGCGATCTGCTGGGCATAGGTCCGCACGACCAGGTAAAACAGCACGGCCAACAGCGCCGCGCCCCCGATCAATGTCCAGGTCAGTCGCCGCCGCAGGGATGTGGCCCTACCCCTCATCCAACCGATACCCCAAACCACGATGGGTCGATATGGTCAGGCTCGACGGCTCCAGATGCTTGCGCAAGCGGCCCACATACACCTCGATCGCGTTGTCCGTGACCGTCCCGTCATAGGAAAACAGCCGATCCACCAGCTTGTCCTTGGAAAAAATCTGCCCCGGCGCATTCATGAACAACTCCAACAACCGCAACTCGCGATTGCGCAAGGTCACCTCCGCCTCCCCAATCGTCAAAACAGACGCCAACGGATCAAGTGACGCGTCCCCCCGCCGAATGACGGTCTGCGCAGACCCCACGCGGCGACGCAAGACCGCCCGGCAGCGGGCCTGTAACTCCGCATGATCAAACGGCTTGGTCAGGTAGTCATCGGCGCCCAGATCCAGCATGCCAACCCTGTCGGACACCTCTGACCGCGCGGTCAGGACGATGACGGGCGTGTCATCCTCGCGTGCCCTGTGCCGCTCAAGAAACCCGCGCCCATCGCCATCGGGCAGCATGATGTCCAACAGGATCAGATCGTATTCACCTACACGCAGGTAATCCGACCCTTCGGATAATGTCGCTGCATGATCAATGGCATGTCCATCCAGACGCATGCGGTTGCACAACGCGCCTGCCAGTTCGGCATTGTCCTCGATCAACAGGTATTTCATCGTATCCGCCCACGCAGCGCCGCCATGACAGGTCTGTGTCAGGTTCGCATGTTTTCACGGCAGCATTCGCGTGAAACCGCGCGAAGTCAAATGGGAGGACATCATGAAAACCTTTGAGATGGGCCGCCGCGCCCTGCTCGGCGCAGCTATGGCATTTGGCCTTGGCGGGGCCGCACTCGCAGACGGCCACCAGGTCGTCGACAGCATCCACTTCCTGATCCCCGGCGGTGCCGGTGGCGGTTGGGACGGCACCGCGCGTGGCACGGGCGAGGCGCTGACCGGCGCGGGCCTTGTGGGCACCGCATCGTTCGAAAACATGTCGGGCGGTGGTGGCGGCAAAGCCATCGGCTACCTGATCGAAAACGCCGACAGCAACCATGGCACGCTGATGGTCAACTCGACCCCCATCGTGATCCGCTCGCTGACCGGTGTGTTCCCGCACAACTTCCGCGACCTGACCCTGGTTGCAGGCACCATCGGTGACTACGCGGCCATCGTGGTGGGCAAGGACAGCCCCATCAATTCGATGGACGACCTTCTGGCTGCCTATGACGCTGATCCCGATGGCACTGCCGTGGGCGGTGGTTCGGTTCCCGGCGGCATGGACCACCTCGTGGCGGCCATGGTGATGGAAGCGGCCGGCAAGGATGCGCTGGGCGTGAAATACATCCCCTATGACGCGGGCGGCAAAGCCATGGCGGCCCTTTTGTCGGGCGAAATCGCGGCTCTGTCCACCGGCTTCTCCGAAGCGGTCGATCTGGCCAACGCAGGCGAAGTGAAGATCATCGGCGTCACCTCGCCCGAACGCGTGGATGCAGCCCCCGATGCCATGACCATGAAGGAACAGGGCATCGACACCGAGTTCGTGAACTGGCGCGGGTTCTTCGCCGCTCCGGGCCTGCCCGAGGACAAGCTGGCCGCCTATCAGGATGCACTGACCAAGATGTATGACACCCCCGAATGGGAAGACGTCCGTGCGCGCAACGGCTGGGTCAACATCCACAACAACGGGGACGACTTCAACGCCTTCCTCGAAGATCAGGAAAAGGTCATCGGCGACCTGATGAAGAAGCTGGGCTTCCTCTGATCTGATCACCTTTCGGGTGCGGCGGACCACTGCCGCACCCGCCTCAAACGGGGCCTAAGCCGTTAAAATTAAGTAAAATTAACCCTTTTCTTCAATGAAAACAGGGGTGTCCCCGCGGGGACAGATCAATCGGGGGGACAACATGGCACTTGATCGCTGGATCGGACTGATCCTTTTGGGCATTTTTGCCGCCTACGGCTATGCGGCGTGGTTCACCATGGACGGCAGCCTCGCCCCCTTCATGCAGCGCAATCCCATCTGGCCCTCGACCTTCCCCAAGGTGCTCTCGATCATGGGCATCCTCGTCGGTCTGATCATCGTGCTGGGCCTTGAAAAGGTCGACGCCCCCAAGGATGACGCGCCGGGTGTTCTCGAACAGATCAAAGGCTACAAACTCGGCCAGGCCGGTCTGCTCCTCGGCCTCATGGTGGCCTACGCGCTGCTCTTGCGCCCCGCGGGCTTCATCATCGCAACGGTCGGGTTCCTGATGCTCGGCTCGATCATCTTGGGCGAGCGTCGTTGGATCGCGATGCTGATCGTCGCGGGCCTGGCCACCGGCATCGTCTGGTATCTGGTGCAGGTCGTGCTGGGCATCTTCCTGCGCCCGCTGCCTGCGTTCATGGGAATATAAGATCATGCTCGAAGGAATCCTGATCGGCCTACAAACGGCCTTCTCCCTCCAGAACCTGCTCATGGTCATCGGCGGCTGCCTGATCGGCACGTTCATCGGCATGCTTCCGGGCCTCGGGCCGATGTCGATCATCGCCATCATGATCCCCGTCGCCATCTCGCTTGGCGACCCCTCCGCCGCGCTCATCCTTCTTGCAGGCGTCTACTACGGCGCGATCTTCGGCGGCTCGACCTCCTCCATCCTGCTGAACGCGCCGGGGGTCGCCGGCACGGTCGCGACCAGCTTTGATGGCTATCCCATGGCGCGCGATGGCAAGGCCGGCAAGGCGTTGACCATCGCCGCCATCGCGTCTTTCTGCGGTGGGTCCATCGGGGCGATCCTGTTGATGATCTTTGCGCCGATGCTGTCATCGGTCGCACTGCTCTTCCACTCCGCCGAATACTTCGCGCTGATGGTCGTGGGCCTGTCGGCCATCGCTGCCTTCGCGGGCACGGGCCAGGTGGCCAAGGCCATCATGATGACCCTGCTGGGCCTGATCATGGCAACGGTGGGCGAAGGTGCGCTGTTCAACATGCCGCGCTTCACCATGGGGCTGATGGACCTGCAATCCGGCTTCGCTTTCATCACGCTTGCCATGGCAATGTTCGCCCTGCCCGAGGCACTCTTCCTCGTCATGGATCCGGCGCGATCGAAGTCCGGTAAGTCCGGCGACATCAAGGACCTGCGGATCACGCGGGCCGAGGCCAGGTCCATCGCGCCGGTCATTGGCCGCCAGTCCCTGCAGGGATTTTTCATCGGTGTCCTGCCGGGCGCGGGTGCCACCATCGCGTCCTTCCTGGGCTACGCGGTCGAACGCAACATCGCGCCCGAGAAGGAAAAGCAGGAGTTCGGCAAAGGGTCCATCAAGGGCCTCGCCGCACCCGAGACTGCCAACAACGCGGCCTGTACGGGCTCGTTTGTTCCGTTGCTTACCTTGGGCATCCCCGGCTCGGGCACGACGGCCATCCTGCTGGGCGCGCTCATCGCGCTGAACGTTACGCCCGGCCCGCGCCTGATGGTCGATGATCCACAGATCTTCTGGGCTGTCATCATATCGATGTATATCGGCAACCTGGTCCTGTTGATCCTGAACCTTCCGCTGATCCCCTACATCGCGAAAATCCTTGCGGTGCCGCGCAATTTCCTGATCCCCTTCATCCTCTTCTTCACGCTGATGGGGGCGTATATCGGGCAGAACAACGCGACCGAATTGTTGCTGCTCGTGGGTTTTGGCATCTGTGCCACGATCCTGCGCTTTGCCGACTACCCGCTGGCCCCGCTGCTGATCGGCTTTATCCTCGGCGGGATGCTCGAGGACAACTTCAGCCGCTCCATGCAGCTTTACGATGGCGTCAGCTTTATCTGGGAACGGCCCATGACGCTGGGCCTGTTGGTCATCGCGGCCCTTCTGGTGATCCTGCCCAGCTACCGCGCGCGGCGGGCGCGGCTGCGAGCGCAAGGGGTGGCGGATGGGGATTGAGGCCGGGGATGGTGGGCAGATTGCCCACCCTACGCCCCTGAATGGGGTCCGGGTTCTTGATTTGACCAATGTCCTGGCGGGACCGTTCTGTTGTCACCAACTGGCCCACATGGGGGCCGAGGTGATCAAGGTCGAAGCGCCGGGACGCGGGGACCTGGCGCGCCAACTGGGCGCTGATCCCGAGCTGAATGCGCAGGGGATGGGCGTGTCGTTCCTTGCGCAGAACGCGGGCAAGAAGTCAGTCACGGTGAACTTCAAGCACCCGGATGGCAAAGCGCTGTTTTTGCGGCTTGTTGAAACGGCGGACGTGGTGGTCGAAAACTTTCGCCCCGGCGTGATGGACCGCTTGGGCCTTGGCTACGAGGCTCTGAAACAACACAAACCAGATCTGATCTATTGCGCGATTTCCGGGTTTGGTCAGGACGGACCGTGGGTGGACCGCCCGGCGTATGATCAAATCGTTCAGGGTGTGTCCGGGGTCATGTCGATCACCGGGGATGGCGACAGTGCCCCCTTGCGCGTCGGTTACCCGGTTGCGGACACGGTGGGTGGCATGACGGCGGCCTTTGCGGTGGCGGCCGCACTTAACGCCCGTCCCCGCGGGGCGTTCATTGATTGTTCAATGTTGGAGAGCGTGCTGGCGACCATGGGCTGGGTTGTGTCGAACCACATGATTGCCGGTGTCGACCCTTCGGCCCATGGAAATGAAAACCCGACCTCTGCCCCGTCGGGTGCGTTTCAGACGGGCGACGGGTTGATCAACATTGCGGCCAACAAGGATGAACAATGGGTTCTGTTGACTGATTTCCTTGGGCTGAAAGCGCTGCGCGACCGCGCGGAGTATGCCACGCGGGAAGATCGAAAACGGAACCGTATGGCGCTGCGAGACGATATTGAAGCGGCGTTGACCGACTGGTCCGCGCGTGACCTTGCGCGGGCGTTGAACGCGGTTGGTGTCCCAGCCGGGGCGGTGATGTCCGTGCCCGAGATCCTGACCCATCCGCAGGTGGCAGGCCGGGGGTTGATGACACGCTATGCCGATGTGCCGGGTGTTGGGCGCGACATCGACGTCGTCAATACCGGGGTCAAAATGAACGGCGCGCCGTTGACGGTGCCGACGCCGCCGCCGCAGCTTGGACAACACGGGGCGGAGGTGTGGGGTGCGCTTGGGCTGAGTGACCACGACATCGGGGCCTTGGCCAAAAAGGGGGCGATATGAGCGACGTGTCAGACTGGTGGAGCACCGACATCATCGACATGGCCCCGGGTCAGATCAGGATGCGCGGACATCCGATTGAGGACCTGATCGGGGCGGTGAGTTTTCCGCAAATGATCTGGTTGATGACGCGGGGCGGCCTGCCGTCCGAGGCGGAGGCCAGATTGCTTGAAGCTGCTTTGGTGGCCGCCGTGGATCATGGTCCGCAGGCCCCGTCGATTGCGGCGGCACGGATGGCCGTGACCTGTGGTTTGCCGTTGAACGGCGCGATGGCGTCTGCCGTGAACATGCTGGATGACGTGCATGGCGGGGCCGGGGAACAGGCGGTCACACTGTATGCGCGCGTGAGTGCGTCGGACGATCCGGTGCCCGATGTGCTGGATGCCTGGCGCACCGACCACGGGCCGTTCATACCCGGCTTTGGCCACCGGTTTCACAAACCTGTCGATCCGCGTGCACCACGGTTGCTGACGCTTGTGGACGAGGCAGCCGCGGTTGGTACCGTGTCCGGTCGTTTTGCGGGGATCGCCCGTGAAATCGAGGCCGCATTGGCCGACGAAAAGGGCAAGCCCGTGCCCATGAATATCGACGGCGCGACGGCTGTCATCTTTGCGGAACTGGGGTTTCCCGCCGCGTTGGCGCGGGGCCTGTTTTGCCTGTCACGCAGCGTCGGCATTCTATCCCACGCTTACGAACAGCAACAGCAGGGGGGTCGAAACAAGGGGCCGACCCCGCCCGGCTATCGTTGGACCTATACCGGACCTCGTCCCATCGAAGATTAGCGGCCCATCCAACCCCCATCGACCAGCATGACGTGACCGTGCATGTAAGCCGACGCGTCGGAGGCAAGGAAGACGGCGGGACCTTTGAAGTCGTCCGGTTTGCCCCACCGGCCCGCCGGGATACGCTCCAGTATGGACTTTGAGCGCACCGGGTCGCTGCGCAATGCCTCGGTGTTGTCGGTGTCGATATAGCCGGGCGCGATGGCGTTCACGTTCACACCCTTGCCCGCCCATTCGTTGGCAAAGGCCATGGTGAGTTGCCCGATGCCCCCCTTGGACGCGGCATAGCCCGGCACGGTGATCCCGCCCTGAAACGTGAGCAGTGACGCGGTGAAGATGATCTTGCCCGCGCCGCGTTCGACCATGGTTTTGCCGACCTCCCGCGTGAGGATGAACTGGGCGTTCAGGTTCACCTCGATCACCGTGTCCCACATGTCGTCGGGGTGATCCGCCGCAGGTGTGCGCAGGATGGTGCCCGCGTTGTTGATCAGGATGTCGATTTGCGGATGGTCGGAGAGGACCTGGGCCGCGAAGGATTTGACCGCGGCGCGATCAGAGAAGTCGCAAGCGTATGGCGTGAAGGTGCGACCCATGGCTTCGACCTTTTGCTGGACATCCGAGCCGGCGGCAAGCGTCGCGCTGACGCCGATGATGTCTGCGCCCGCTTCGGCCAGCGCCTCGGCCATGCCGCGTCCGATGCCGCGTTTGGCGCCTGTCACAAGGGCGGTCTTGCCCGCAAGGTCGAAACTGTCGAGAACGGTCATTGCAGGCCCTCCGTCACGCGGATCATGGATTTCATCGCGTTCGGGTTCTCGGTCAGGGATTTGAACGCCCCTTCGATATCGTCCAGCGCCCGAATGTCGGTGATAAACGCGTCGCAATCGACGACGCCCCTGGCGAGCAGGTCCATGGCCTTGTCGTAATCCTTGGGCCGGTAGACACGCGCGCCGATCAGGTCCAGTTCGCGCCAGAAGAACTGGAACATGTCGATCTGCGGTTTGGTGGCGTGGATCGCGACCATGACGATGCGCCCGCGTGTGGCGGCGGCAGCGGTCATCAGGTCGACACCGGGCTGGCTGCCCGACACTTCGAACACCACGTCAGCGCCTTTGCCGCCTGTCGCCTCGTGCATGGCCTGAGCGACGTCGGTGGTCTTGGGGTCCATCGTGGTGAACCCGATCTTTTGCGCAAAGGCGAGGCGGTTGTCGTTAATCTCGGCCACTGTCACATTTGCGCCTGCGTGACGCGCCGCCATGGCAACCAGCATGCCGATGGGGCCGCCGCCGATGACAAGCACGTCTTCGCCCGGTTGCACCTTGCCACGGTCCACGTCGTGGACGGCCACGGCAAGCGGTTCGATCAGGGCGGCGTGGGACAGGTCGAGGTCCGCAGGCAGGACATGGACGGTGTGGGCCGGGACGTTCCATTTCTGCTGAAACGCCCCATCGCTGTCGATGCCGATGAATTTGAGGTTGTGGCAGATGTGCTGGTGGCCGGCCGTGCAGGCGGGGCACTGGCCGCAGTGATCAAGGGGGCGCACAACGATCTTCTGGCCCGGCGCGAGGCCATCGACGCCGTCACCTGTGGCAGAGACAACGCCCGACATCTCGTGCCCGATGGTGCGTTCAAATCCGACGCGCCCGTCCATGTGACCAAGATAGATGTGCAGGTCCGTGCCGCAGATTCCACAAAAGGCGACATCGATCTGCACCTGGCCGGGCCCAGGGGGCGGGGTGTTCACCGCCTCGACCGAGAAGTGTTTGTCGCCGCGATAAAATGCCGCCTGGTGCGTCATGATGTGTCCCCTATTCCTTGTGCCGCGACATTGGACCGGAGGCGAAGGCGCGATCAAGGGTGGCGGTGAATTTCGTTAAACCGGAATCTCAAGACTTGGCGAGCAGGGCCTTGGCGGCATCCACGATCCCGGCGGTCGAGGGCAGGGTGGCCGCGTAAGCAGGGCCTGTCGCGATAAAGCAGTCTTCGGCGGTCAGGCGGGCGAAACGGGCCAGCTTCGCCTCGGCCAGAAGGGTCATGAGCGCCTCGGATTGGCTGCCGGTGCGGCGACATTCATCTACGATCAGGGTCGCGTCGCAGGTGCGTGCCTGATCAAGGATCGCATCGGTGGCAAGCGGCGCCAGCCAGCGCAGGTCGACGACGCGGGTGGCGATACCATCGGCGTTCAGATGCTTTGCGGCTTGTTCAGACAGGTACCTGCCATTGCCGTAGGTGAGGATCGCAAGGTCGGTGCCATCTCCGCTGACACCGATGTCGCCCAACCCGATCCTTTCGTCGGGGGTGGGGTAGGTGGACATCCATGCCTTGTCCCCGTCGTCGTGCAGGTCGCGCATGGGATAGAGGGCGATGGGTTCGACAAAGACGACAACACGCTGGTCTTCGCGGGCAAGGCGCACCGCCTCGCGCAGCATTTTGGCCGCATCGTCCCCGCGTGAAGGGCAGGCAATGATCAGGCCGGGGATGTCGCGCAGGACGGCAAGGGAGTTGTCGTTGTGGAAGTGCCCGCCGAACCCGCGTTGATACCCAAGGCCCGCGATGCGCAGGACCATCGGATTGGCATACTGCCCGTTCGAGAAGAAGGGGAGCGTGGCCGCTTCGCCCCGCAGCTGATCCTCTGCGTTGTGGAGATAGGCGAGGAACTGGATTTCGGGGATCGGGACAAAACCGTTATGGGCCATGCCGATGGCGAGGCCGAGGATCGATTGTTCATCCAGCAGCGTGTCGATGACACGGTGGGGGCCGAAGCGGGATTGCAGCTTTTGGGTGGCGCCGTAGACGCCGCCTTTGCGTCCGATATCCTCGCCTGCCATGACCAGTTCGGGGTGTTCGAGCATGAGGTCGGTGAGCGCCCACGAAATGAGTTTGCTCATCACTTGCGGCTCCGACAGGGCCTTGAGGTCACTGCCGAAAGCGGCTTCACGCGCTTTGGGTGTTGGGCCATTGGTGGGGGTACAGGCACGAACGGGCGGCATGAGGCTGGCGCTTACATCGCTGGCGTTCCGCAGACGCGGGCGTTTGGTGGCCTTGGCAGCCAACGCGGCGCACTCTGCGCCAGTCTCTTCGTAGATACCCAGCGCCTTGGCTGGCGTACACGCGCCGCTGTCGCGCAGCAGGCGGGTTGTGTGCAAAAGCGGATCATTGGCCTCGTCCGCCTCGATCTGCGCCTTTCCGCGATAGGTGGCTTCGACGTCGGACCCGGCATGACCATACAGCCGGACAGTGCGGATGTGCAGAAAGGCCGGGGATTTGTGACGCCGGACATGGGCCGCCGCCTTTGCCGCGACTTCGGCAGTTTCCGCAACATTCAGACCGTCACAGGCGAAGTAGGTGAGGCCGGGTTTTTGTGCGAAGTTGGCGGCGATCCAGCCCGACGGCGTCGGGGTCGAGATGCCGATGCCGTTATCCTCGCACACAAACAGCAGGGGCAATGGCACGTTCTGAAAGCTGGTCCAGCAGGCCGTGTTGATGGCCCCCTGCGCCGTGGAGTGGTTGGCCGAGGCATCCCCGAAACTGCACATGACGATGCTGTCGTCCGGCAGGTGCGCGTGTTCGGGACGCGCGCGTTTGGCAAGGCCGATGGAATAGGCCGCCCCGACCGCCTTTGCCAGGTGACTGGCAATGGTCGAGGTTTGCGGCGGGATGTTCAGCGCCTTTGACCCGAGCACCTTGTGACGACCGCCGGACATGGGGTCATCGGATGACGCCGCAAAGCTGAGCAGGATGTCCCAGGCAGGGGTTTGGTTCGGCACCTGGCCTGCGCGTGCGATCTGGAACGCCGCGTCGCGGTAGTGCAGGAACGCCATGTCGGTGGGGCGCAGGGCGTGGGCGACGCCCGCCATCCCCTCGTGCCCGCTGGACCCGATGGTGTAATACCCCTGCCCCGCCTTTTGCATGGCCCGGCTGGTCCGGTCGAGTTGGCGGGACAGGCATTGCGCGCGGTAGAGCGTCAGAAGCGTTTCGCCGTCCATTTCCCCGGCGCCGGAGCCGTCCGGCAAGTCGTTGGCCGTGAGCCGCCGGTGGAAGTTGTCGTGAACGATGGCGGCGCGATCCATGGGGTAGGTCCGATATGCTGGAGGTCAGTCCAGCCATAGAACAGCGCCTGTGCAGGATCGTCCAGCGGACAATAAAAGCGTTACGAATTTTTACAACATATACCAAATTGTGTAACATTAATCATTGATCGGAATCAGCGACCGCTCTATTTTCCATGTAGGAGGAGTTTCATGGACGCATGGATTTGTGACGCGCAGCGCACGCCCATCGGGCGCTATGGCGGGGCCTTGTCCGGTGTGCGCGCCGACGATCTGGCGGCGGCACCGATTGCTGCGCTGGTGGCCCGGACCCCCGATCTGGATTGGGCGCGCGTCGATGATGTGATCCTGGGCTGCGCCAATCAAGCGGGCGAAGACAATCGCAATGTCGCCCGGATGGCCGGATTGCTGGCCGGTCTGCCCGTGGATGTGCCGGGGATCACCGTCAACCGCCTGTGTGCGTCGGGCATGGATGCCGTGGGCATGGCCGCGCGCGGGATCAAGGCGGGCGACATGGACATGGTCATCGCCGGTGGGATCGAAAGCATGAGCCGCGCGCCTTTCGTCATGCCCAAGGCGGAGGCCGCGTTTAGCCGTGCCAATCAGGTCTATGACACAACCATCGGGTGGCGGTTCGTGAACCCGAAGATGAAAGCGGAACATGGCATCGATTCCATGCCGCAGACCGCCGACAACGTGGCAGCGGACTGGCAGGTTGCGCGTGAGGCGCAGGACGCCTTTGCCGCGCGGTCGCAGGCCCGGTGGGCGGCGGCGCACGAGGCTGGAGTTTTTGCGGAAGAGATCGCGCCGGTGACCATTCCGCAGCGCAAGGGCGATCCGGTTGTGATGGACACGGACGAACATCCGCGTCCGGGCACATCTGCTGAAAAGCTGGCGGGCTTGCGCGGGATCAACGGGCCGGACCTGACGGTGACAGCCGGAAACGCATCGGGCGTGAACGATGGGGCGGCTGCGCTGCTGATCGCCTCGACCGAGGCGGCGCAGGATCTGTCGCCCATGGCACGAATTGTGGGCATGTGTGCCGCTGGGGTTGAACCGCGTGTCATGGGGATTGGGCCGGTGCCTGCGTCTGAAAAGGTGTTGAACCGGGCGGGTCTGAGCATCGATCAGATGGACGTGATCGAATTGAACGAGGCGTTTGCATCACAAGGGCTTGCGACGCTGCGCAGCCTGGGTGTCGCGGATGATGATCCGCGCGTGAACGCGCAAGGCGGGGCCATCGCAATCGGCCACCCGTTGGGCATGTCGGGCGCACGGCTGGTGATGACCGCCGCCTATCAGTTGAAACGAACCGGTGGCCGCTATGCGCTGTGCACCATGTGTGTGGGCGTGGGGCAAGGGGTTGCCATGGTACTTGAAAGGGCTTGAGACGATGTATGCGCAGATGATCAAATCCGAAGCGTCGCAGGACGATCCCGAGAAACTGGCCGCCTTTCAGGCCCGCATCGATGCGGGCGACAAGATTGAGCCGAAGGACTGGATGCCCGACGGCTATCGCAAGACCCTGATCCGCCAGATCGGTCAGCACGCCCATTCCGAGATTGTCGGTCAACTGCCCGAAGGCAACTGGATCACCCGCGCGCCCACGCTGGAGCGCAAGGCGATCCTGCTGGCGAAGGTGCAGGATGAGGCGGGGCATGGGCTGTACCTGTATTGCGCGGCCGAGACGTTGGGTGTGTCCCGCGATGAGCTGACCGGGATGCTTTTGGATGGCCGGATGAAGTATTCGTCCATCTTCAGTTACCCGACCCTGACATGGGCGGATATGGGCGCAGTGGGCTGGTTGGTCGATGGTGCTGCGATCATGAACCAGGTGCCGTTGCAGCGCACCTCTTATGGCCCCTATGCCCGATCGATGGTGCGGATCTGCAAAGAGGAATCATTCCACCAGCGGCAGGGGTTCGACATCATGATGAAGATGGCGAACGGAACAGAGGCGCAGAAGCGGATGGCGCAGGATGCGCTGAACCGGTTCTGGTATCCATCGCTGATGATGTTCGGCCCGTCGGACAGCGAAAGCGTGCATTCAGAGCAGTCGATGCGCTGGAAGATCAAGATGAATTCCAACGACGAGCTGCGCCAGAAATTCGTGGATCAGACGGTGCCGCAGGCGGAATACCTGGGCCTGACGATCCCGGACGAGACGCTGGCCTGGAACGAGGAAAAGGGCGGGTACGACTTTGCCGAACCGGACTGGTCCGAGTTCTTTGACGTGCTGAAGGGCAACGGCCCCTGTTCGGTCGAGCGGACCGAGGCGCGGCAGAAGGCATGGGACGATGGCGCGTGGGTGCGCGAGGCGCGGATGGCGCACGCGGCGAAGAAGCAGGCGGCGAAGGTGGCTGCGGAGTAAACATGTCCGAAATCACCCCTCTTCCAGATGAGATAGCTACGGCTGTTCAAGGAAATGTGCAGCTTGTCCGGGACGAACTGTTGAAGCAGGCAGGTGTGGCGCAGGACGACTGGCCAAGCGCCGTCATGTACCTGTCGGGTTTTCTAGATCGACAGCGCGAACACGCAGATGCGTCCAACGCAAGTCGGTTGGCCCAGACAATTGGCTGCTACCTAGGCGAAGCAATAGTGCGACATTACGGCGGTAGATGGATGCTGAATGAAGCAAACGGAGTTGGAATCGACATCGACGGGTTGCATGCTTTTCCCCTGAACAAGGCCGCAAAACACCTACAGAACGGGAGCGAAGACAACATCAACAGCTTTTTTTCGGTGATCCCGAAGTTATTGGAACAGCGGAAGGAGCGGAAGCAATGACCAAGCAGGAGTGGCCCCTTTGGGAAGTGTTCATCCGCGGCCAGCACGGGTTGTCGCACCGGCATGTCGGATCCCTGCACGCGACCGACGCTGAACACGCAATCCAGAACGCGCGCGACGTCTATACCCGTCGCAAGGAAGGCGTCAGCATCTGGGTGGTGCCTGCGGCTGACATCACCGCCTCGTCCCCTGATGACAAGGGGTCGCTCTATGACCCAGCGGATGACAAGGTGTACCGCCACCCGACATTTTTCGACATCCCGGACGATGTGGGGGCGATGTGAGTATCGCGGGCCTCATACGCATGGGCGACAACACGATGGTTCTGGGCCAACGTGTGTCGGAATGGTGTGGGCATGCGCCCGCGCTTGAGGAAGACATCGCGCTGGCAAACACGGCGCTGGACCTGATCGGGCAGACGCAGTTGTGGCTGGGCCTCGCGGCAGATCGCGAGGGCGCGGGGCGTACCGCAGACACGCTCGCCTACCACCGCGATGCGTGGGACTTTCGGAACCTGCTGCTGGTCGAACAGCCGAACCGGGACTTTGGCGTCACGATGATGCGGCAGTTCCTGTTCGATGCGTGGCATCTGGAGGCGCTGAAAGCGCTTGCGGCGCATGATGATACAGAAATTTCTGCCATTGCTCAGAAGTCGGTGAAAGAGGTCACGTATCATCGCGAACGCTCCTCCGATACCGTCATCGCCCTGGGCGATGGGACCGAGGAAAGCCAGAGGCGCATGCAATCCGCGCTGGATCGGTTGTGGCCCTATGTGGGCGAGATGTTCAGCACGGACGCGGATGATCTGGTGGACATGGCTGCCCTTCGCCCTGCGTTTGACGCTTTTGTAGAGCCTGTTTTGGCAGAAGCGACGCTGACAGAACCCGACAGCGACTTTGCACATATAGGTGGCAAGACAGGTGCCCGGCATACCGAACACCTAGGCCACATGTTGGCCACCATGCAGGTACTGCCGCGCAGTTATCCGGACGCGACATGGTGACGACACTGCCATCAACCCAGGACGTATGGGCATGGCTGGCGGACGTGCCGGACCCGGAAATCCCGGTGATCTCTCTGGTCGATCTGGGCATTATCCGCGACGTGCAGTGGCAAGGTGAGACACTGGAAGTGACGGTGACGCCCACCTATTCCGGCTGCCCTGCCACCGCGATCATCAACATGGAGATCGAGGCGGCGTTGCGTGCCAGGGGCATCGAAAACCTGTCTCTAAAAAGGCAAATTGCGCCGCCCTGGACCACAGATTGGATGACGGACGCTGGCAAGGCCAAGCTGGAAAGCTATGGCATTGCGCCCCCGCAGGCGGCGGGTGGACCCAGGCACTGTCCACATTGCCAATCGACCCGGGTGGAAAAGATCAGCCAGTTCGGATCAACCCCGTGCAAGGCGCAATGGCGCTGCACCGACTGCCTGGAACCCTTTGACTATTTCAAGTGCATTTGAAGGAGCCATTGCCATGCCTGACGTAACCGCAACCCCCAAGGACGTCATCGAAGCCTATATCAAGGGAACGGCCACCCGCGATATCGCACTGCTGAAAACCATCTTTCACGCGGACGCGGTGATGACAGGATGGCTTGGCCCCGATCTGCTGCACGGCGGACCCGAGCCGTTCTATGGCGCACTGGAAGCGAATGAGGTCGGTGACGACTACTCCGCCGGAATCACCGCATTGCAGGTCGATGACCGGATTGCCACCGCATCAATCGAGGAACGCAACCTGCTGGGCATGTCCTTTGAAAACCATTTTCAGATGATCCAGCTGGCGGATGGCACCTGGCGCCTGTCGGCCAAGCTGTTCCGGCACTTCTGACTCAACTTCCGATGGCGCAGTTTCATCCCCTGACCGTGACCGACATTCACCGCACCATTCGCGATGCGGTGGTTTTGACGCTGGAGCCCGACAACCCGGACGCGTTTCGCTTTGTTCAAGGCCAGTACCTGACATTCAAACAGGATTTCGACGGAACCGAACTGCGCCGCAACTATTCGATCTGTGCGGGCCTGGATGACGGCAAGTTGCAGGTTGGGATCAAGCGCGTCGATGGCGGTGCGTTTTCCACCTTTGCCAATACGGAATTGCGGGTGGGCGACACCCTGAACGCGATGCCGCCGATGGGGACGTTTCACACGGACATAGAACCTGACAGGGCCAAATCATATCTTGGCTTTGCCGGCGGGTCAGGGATCACGCCCGTTCTGTCGATCCTGAAAACCGTGTTGGCACGTGAACCGGACAGCACCTTCACCCTCGTTTATGCCAACCGGGCCGTGCACACGATCATGTTCCGGGAAGAGCTGGAGGATCTGAAGAACCGTTACATGGGGCGGCTGACCCTGATCCATGTGCTGGAAACCGGGCAGGACATCGACCTTTTTTCGGGCCGTGTGGACCAGGACAAATGCGCGCTGCTGTTCAAGTCGTGGATCAATGTCGGGGCGGTCGATACGGCGTTTATTTGCGGACCCGAGCCGATGATGCTGGCGATTGCCGAAGCGCTTGAGGCGCATGGCCTGTCTAAGGATCAGATCAAGTTCGAACTGTTTGGGGCAGGCCAGCAGGGCCGCCTGGCGAAGAAGGCGGTGACCGCGCGGGCCGAAGGTGCACCAGACACCACTGTAAAGATTACCCTGGATGGCACGACGCACCAGATCGAGATGCGCAAGGATTCGTCCGTGCTAGAGACTGCATTGGACAATGCGCTGGATGCCCCCTTTGCCTGCAAGGCCGGTGTCTGTTCGACGTGCAAGGCCAAGGTGACGGACGGCGAGTACGAGATGCTGACCAATCATGCTTTGGAAGATTACGAGGTGGAGGCCGGGTTTGTCCTGACCTGCCAGTGCTATCCGATCAGCGACACGCTGAGCATCGACTACGATCAACACTAGGGGGGCGTCATGCGCCAGGTTCATTCATTTGCCGCCGGGATCTGGGTGCCGCCCGGTGCGGGCGCGCGGGCCATTTCCAGCGCCATCACCGGCGATGTGATCGCCGAGGCCGGGAACGATGGCCTGGACGTGCACGGCATGCGTACCTATGCGCGCGATGTCGGCGGCCCTGCCTTGCGCGCGATGACGTTTCATGACCGGGCGCGCATGCTCAAGGCGCTGGCCCTGCATCTGAAGGCGCATCGACAGACGCTCTATGACCTCAGCTTTGACACCGGCGCCACGCAGTCCGATCACCTGATCGATGTGGATGGCGGGATTGGCACGATGCTCGTGTTCGCGTCCAAGGGGCGGCGCGAGATGCCGGATGCACAGGTCTATCTGGACGGCACGCCCGAGCAGTTGGGGCGTGCGGGGCAGTTTCTTGGCCAGCACATCTGCACCCCGTTGCACGGTGTCGCGCTGCATATCAACGCGTTCAATTTCCCCGTCTGGGGGATGCTGGAGAAGGTGGCACCGACCCTGCTGGCGGGTGTGCCGGCCATTGTTAAGCCTGCCACGGCGACGTCCTATGTGACCGAGGCCTGCGTGCGCCTGATGATCGACAGCGGGTACCTGCCCGACGGGGCGTTGCAGCTGGTTTCGGGTGGCGTAGGCGATCTGCTGGACCACATGGATTGCCAGGATGTGGTGACCTTTACCGGCTCCGCCGATACGGCGCGCAAGCTACGCGGCAATGCCAACCTACTGAACAACGCGGTGCGGTTCACGGCCGAACAGGACAGTTTGAACGCCTCGGTCCTTGGGCCCGACGCGGTGCCGGGCACGCCCGAATTCGATCTGTTCGTCAAGGAGGTTCAGCGCGAGATGACCGCCAAGGCAGGCCAGAAATGCACCGCCATCCGCAGGATCATGGCGCCTGCGGCCCAAGTGGATGCGGTGATTGCGGCAGTGCGCGCGCGTTTGGAAGGTGTGACCATTGGCGACCCGCGGGACGAGGCCACTCATATGGGTGCACTTGTCTCTAACCCGCAGAAAAACGACGTTCTGGACAAGGCCGCACAGATCGGCACCGAGGCGGAGCGGGTGTTTGGTGATCCCGGCGATTTTGCGATGTCAGACAGCAAGGGCGCGTTTGTGCCGCCCATGCTGTTCCATTGTGCCGACCCGGACGCTGCGCAGGCCGTGCATGATATTGAGGCCTTTGGCCCGGTGTCCACCATCATGCCCTACCGCGATCTGACCCATGCCGCCGGGCTGCTGAACCGGGGCAAGGGGTCGCTTGTGGCGTCGGTCATCACGCGGGATGGCGATGTTGCGCGCGCGATCACCATGGCATCTGCGGCATTCCACGGTCGGCTGTACTTCAACAATCGCGACAGCATGGCCGAGGCGACGGGACACGGTGCACCGCTGCCGCATATGGTGCACGGCGGACCGGGCCGGGCTGGCGGCGGCGAGGAATTGGGCGGCATTCGCGCTGTCAAACACTATATGCAGCGCACCGCGGTGCAGGGCAGTCCCGACATCCTGACATCAATTGGCCGACGCTGGGTGCCCGGCGCGGCCGAGGCCACGGAAAAACCCCACCCCTTCACGCGCGTCTTTGGTGATCTGGCCCTGGGCGACACGTTTCACAGCCCGTCGCGCAAGGTCACGCTGGACGACATCGAAACCTTTGCCCATTTCACCGGCGACACGTTCTATGCCCATATGGATGATGCGGCCGCCAGGGCGAACCCGTTCTTTCCGGGGCGTGTTGCGCATGGCTATCTGCTGCTCAGCTTTGCGGCGGGGCTGTTTGTACAGCCGGATCCGGGGCCTGTGCTGGCGAATACCGGCCTCGACTCCTTGCGGTTTATGAAGCCGGTCGAGGCGGGCGACAGCATCAAGGTCCGTCTGACGGTCAAGGCCAAGACGCCGCGCAATGATGACTATGGCGAGGTGCGCTGGCACGTGACCCTGACCAACCAGGACGACGAGGCGGTGGCCGAATACGAGCTGCTGACGATGAATGCCGACTGACGCCTACACCCAGGCATTGCGCAGTCTGAGCGATCTGGGCCCAATGCGTGTTTGGTCCCTGTTAGTGACTGTTTTTGGTGATCTGGCGCCGGATCGACCACTGAAAGGGCCGACCCTGTCGGCAATCATGGCAGAGATCGGGATCAAGCCGGAAGCGTCGCGTGTCGCCCTGCACAGGTTGCGCAGCGATGGGTGGATCGTTTCGGAAAAACAGGGGCGCACCAGCTTGCACGCGCTGACGCACAAGGGGCAGTCGGACAGCGACGCCGCGCGGCGACGGATCTATGGCGACATCCATGCCCGGGATGCGGTGCTGTTTCTGACCACAACACCGGTTGATCTGGACTCGACCCGATTTGCCCAGATTGCGCCGCGCGTCTTTATGGCAGCACAAGACGCCCCTGCCCCGCAGAACGCGATACGCCTGATACCCGACAGCCTGCCCACCTGGCTGGGCGCGCAGATCGAAACGGATCAGATGCGCGACGCGTACAAATCCCTGCACGCCGTTCTGACCGACATCACCGAAGAATTGGCGGACGACCTGACCGCGCTGGAAACCGCGGCATTGCGGGTTTTGATCGTGCATGGCTGGCGACGTCTGACATTGAAGCATCCCGATCTGCCCCGCGCCGCGCATTCCGCAGAGTGGCGCGGCCATGACTGCCGAATGCTGGTTGCCGGACTGCTTGCCCGCTATCCGCGTCCTGATCTGGATACGATCAAACCTGCCTAAACCACGCTTTCCCAACGCCTATTCGCGCGCTATAGCGAGCGAATGACAAACCACTTGCATATATCCGACCTGCCCGATGACCTTGATCTGGGGCCGGTTGTCGCCATCGACTGTGAAACCATGGGTCTGAACCCGCACCGCGACCGGTTGTGCGTCGTGCAATTGTCCGGCGGCGACGGCGATGCCCATATCGTGCAGATCACGTTGGGCCAAAGCGAGGCGCCGAACCTGTGCCGCCTTCTGGAAGACCCGAACGTGTTGAAGCTGTTCCACTTTGGCCGCTTCGACATCGCGGCGATGCTGAACGCGTTTGGGGCGGTGACTGCCCCGATCTACTGCACCAAGATCGCAAGCCGCCTGATCCGCACCTATACGGACCGGCACGGGTTGAAGAACCTGCTGCAGGAATTGCTGGGCATCGACATATCGAAACAGCAGCAATCGAGTGATTGGGGAGCAGAAACGCTGTCGGATGCGCAACTGGAATATGCGGCATCCGACGTGCTGTACCTGCACCAGCTGCGCGACGTGCTGAATGAACGCCTGATACGCGAGGGCCGGATGGAGATGGCGCAGGCCTGTTTTGACTTCTTGCCGATGCGCGCGCGCCTGGACCTGGCAGGCTGGCCCGAGACGGATATTTTTGCGCACTCATGACCAGCAAGACACCCTTCATCGACACGGCCCGCCGCGTCATCCGGACCGAAGCCGAGGCTCTTGTCGTTCTGGCGGATAGCCTTGATGGCAGTTTCCGTGACGCCATCGACGTGATGCTGAATGCCACAGGGCGTGTGATTGTCACAGGCATCGGAAAGTCGGGGCATATCGCGCGCAAGATCGCGGCCACACTGGCCAGCACGGGCACGCCCGCGCAATTCGTACACCCGGCCGAGGCGAGCCATGGGGACCTGGGCATGGTGACGCGGGCCGATGTGGTGCTGGCCATCTCGAATTCCGGCGAGGCGCCGGAACTGGCGAACATGATTGCCTTTTCCCGCCGCTTTGAAATTCCCCTTATCGGCATCACCAAAGCGCCCCGAAGCGCACTGGGCGTCGAATGCGATGTCGTGCTGACACTGCCCGACCTGGGAGAAGCCTGTGGCACGGGTGTCGTGCCCACGACGTCAACCACGCTGACGCTGGCGATGGGCGACGCGCTGGCCGTGGCGTTGATGGAACATCGGGACTTTACCGCGGAACACTTTCGCGACTTCCATCCTGGCGGCAAACTGGGCGCACGTCTCAGCCGGGTGCGCGATTTGATGCACACCGGCGACGCAATGCCATTGGTGGCGGAAACCACGCCGATGGCAGACGCGCTGATCGAGATCAGCAAGAAAAGCCTGGGCGTTGTGGGGGTCACAGGCACAGGCGGCACACTGACAGGCATCATCACCGACGGTGACCTTCGGCGTCACATGGATGGGCTGCTGTCCTTGAAAGCCGCCGACGTGATGACCACCTCACCCACAACGATTGACGTGACCGCACTGGCCGAAGAAGCGGTGGCGCTGATGAATGCACGCAAGATCACATGCGTGTTTGCAGTAGACGCAGATGCACCCGGCACGCCGCGCGGGATCCTGCATATCCACGATTGCCTGCGCGTGGGCCTGGGCTGAGGAAAATGGCATGGACGGTTATTCAAGACTGGTCGCCTGGCTCAAGGTGCTGCTGCCGCTGACGGCGCTGGCCCTGTTGTCGATGCTGTTTCTACTGTCGCGCAATGTCGATCCGGTCGCATCCATTCCCTTTGCAGAGACCGAGATTCAGGAACGCTTGCGCGGCCAACAGATCACCGCACCATTCTTTTCGGGGACGTCGAAAAGCGGAGACAGGGTGTCTGTGTCCGCCGGCACGATGGCGACGGCCGGGGGGGCACGGAACGCGGCCACTGACCTTGCCGCCCATATCGACCTGACAGGCGGCACCCGCGTCATCCTGTTTTCGGACCGGGGTGAATTTGACATGTCGGCGGGGGCATCCCTTCTGGAAGGCAATGTCGTGATCACCACGTCAACGGGTTACAAGTTGAACTCGGAAGAATTGCAGACGGATTTCGACGCCATGACAGTGACGTCGCCGGGACCGGTCAGCGGAACCGGTCTGTCCGGCACCCTGGAAGCGGGCAATATGCGCCTTGAAAAACAGGCGGACACCGGCAACGCCCATTTGATTTTCACAAATGGCGTAAAGTTGATATACCGCCCCCAAGAATTGGAAGAGTAATAGACCCGTGACTTTCTTGCGTGCCATAGCCTGCCTGATCCTTTTGGGTCTGATCACTCCACTTTACGCTCAGGGAACGCAGATTGCGTTCGGTGCGATCCGACAGGATACGTCCGCCCCGGTCGAGGTCAGCGCCGATGAACTGAATGTCGATCAGGAAACGGGTGCTGCCATATTCACGGGCAATGTGGTTATCGGGCAGGGCGACATGCGCCTGTCTGCGCCACGGGTTCTGGTTGTCTACCGAGAGGATCAGGCGGGGATCGAACGAATGGAGGCCACGGGCGGCGTGACACTGGTATCCGGCCCGGATGCCGCTGAATCGCAGCGTGCGGATTACAGCATCGACACCGGCCTGATCGTAATGACGGGCGACGTGTTGCTGGCCCAGGGCCAAAGCGCAATTTCGTCCGACCGGATGACCGTGAACCTGGACGATGGCACCGCCCGTATGCAGGGCAACGTCAAAACCATCCTGCAGACCGGCAACAACTGATGGCGGCCCCGGAACTGAAAGTCGCGGGCGGGTCGTCGGGCCTGAAAATTTCGCATCTGCGCAAATCCTACCGCAAGAAACTGGTGATCCGCGACTTTTCCATGGAGCTGAACCGCGGCGAGGTTGTTGCCCTGCTGGGGCCCAACGGATCGGGTAAGACAACGACGTTCTACGCCGTGGCCGGTCTGGTCACACCCGAAGGCGGCACCGTCACGCTGGACGGCACGGACGTCACCAGTCTGCCAATGTACCGGCGCGCCCAGATGGGCATCGGGTACCTGCCCCAGGAAATGAGCATCTTTCGCGGCCTCAGCGTGCAGGACAACATTCTGGCCATCCTCGACATCACCGAGCCCGACCGGCACAAACGCCGCGAACGGTTGGAAGAATTGCTGAGCGAGTTTTCCATCGAACACATGCGGCGGGCACCCGCGCTGGCCCTGTCCGGCGGTGAGCGGCGGCGCGTGGAAATCGCGCGGTCACTGGCCGCGAACCCGAATTACCTGCTGCTTGATGAACCCTTTGCCGGGGTTGATCCCATTTCCGTCGGTGACATCCGTCACCTTGTGGCCGATCTGAAAAAGCGTGGCATTGGCGTTCTGATCACCGATCACAATGTGCGCGAAACGCTCGAGATCGTGGACCGGGCCTATATTCTGCATGACGGGCAGGTGTTGATGTCGGGTACGCCCCAAGATGTTGTGCAGAATGAAAATGTGCGCCGGGTGTATCTCGGCGAGAACTTTCGGATTGGGTAAAACCCGGGACGCTTTTCCGTGCGCTTTTCATTGACTCGGACCCGCCTTTTGGCGTGCAATGAGATATGGCTTTGATGCTGTTCCCGATCCGCGTGTCACCCATCCTGATGTCAGGGTGGGCAGGGTGTCAGGGGCGGACAACGCCGATTCCGCACAACTGACGTCATGCCCCCGGTCGGTCATAGACACGGGTGACATACGCGCTGCGGACAAAACAGAAGGAGCGAGAATGCAGTATCAAATCAGTGGCAAACAGATCGATATCGGCGAGGCCCTGCAAACCCATGTGCGGGATGATTTGGGAGCGGTTGTGCAGAAATATGCCGAACGCCCGACAAACGCGCAGGTGGTTTTTTCGAAGTCCGCGCATGAATATGTCTGTGAAGCAACAGTGCACCTCTCGACCGGCCTGACCGCTCAGGCCAAGGCGCATGCCACTGAAATCTATGCAGCTTTTGATGGTTGTTCCGAAAAGATGGAGAAACAATTGCGGCGCTACAAGCGGCGTCTCAAGGACCATCACAAGGATCGCGTACAGCCGGTTGAACTCTCTGGCGCGGCCTCTTATATCCTCGCCTCTGATGTGGGTGTGGACGACTCGGAACCCGAGACGCTGCAACCTATGATCGTGGCCGAGATGGAAACCAAGATCCCATCCCTCTCGGTCGGAGAAGCGGTCATGCAAATGGAATTGGCGGGCGCCCCTGTGCTGGTGTTCCGAAACGAAGGGAAAGACGGGCTGAATGTGGTCTACCGTCGCGAAGACGGGAACATTGGCTGGATCGACCCGTAAGGGATCGGTGTCACGACGCACCGACAAGCGAGCAGAATGAATTTTGGGACTCTTTTGAAATCTGAGGCGGTCAAGGTTGTGACCTCCGCCTCATCGAAGAAACGGCTTTTTCACGAGATCGGCGAACTCGTGCAGTCTGCCTATGACGTGAATGCAGGTCAGGTGGTTGAATCGCTGATCGCGCGCGAAGCCTTGGGTCCCACGGGCGTGGGCCACGGTGTGGCCCTGCCCCATGCGCGCCTTGATGGCATTTCGGATGTCATGGGCGCGTTTGTCCTGCTTGATAAACCCATCGACTTTGATGCGGTCGATCGTCAGCCGGTCGACATCGCCTTTGCCCTGTTCGCCCCGGAAGAGGCTGGTGTCGAACACCTCAAGGCGCTGGCGCTGGTGTCCCGCACCCTGCGCGACAGCGCGATCTGCACCAAGCTGCGCGCCAACCCGGACGCCAGCACCCTGTTTGCGATTCTGAACGAATCGAAACCGGCCCAGGCCGCCTAGGCCGGCGCCCAGTCCAGAAATCCGAACATGAGATAGTCGCGCGAATACGCCGCGCGGCACAGCGCTTCGACTTCCGCGTCGTAGATGTCGACAAGCGGGTGCGGGGCATCCTGCGCATCGTTTTGCAGCGCGGGGGGCGTAGCCAAACCGACAGTCGCGCTCAACTCGGCCAATTCATAGGCCAACGTATCCGCACGCATCAACCGCCCCGGCAGGGCAAACTCCGCAAACCCTTCGAGTGTCTTGGCCTGGCTTGCCCAATCGGGATCGACACGTATCCCGGTCTGCCCATTCAGGTTGGCCTTCAGAAACCGAAGGAACGCCACAAACGCCGTGCGATGCGCCGCCTTGTCATACGCTTGATCGGCGGGATCATCCGGCAGATCCAGCTTGTAGCGCTTGCTGAGCGTGCTGCGGATCCCGCCATACCCACCTTTTCCCGTGTTCAGGATCCGGTGGCAGAACACGCTGTGCGCCCGCGCCAGCGGATGGCGCAAAACGGTAAAGCTGCGGTGACCGGGATGGGCGCGCATCCAGTCACGCATGTCATTTTGTGACAACTTGGACGCAGGTTTGATCCCATCCGCCCCATCAATTGCCTGCAACCACCGCAGCGCCGGATCCTCGGGCCAGCCCCGGATGGGCAGGTACAGGATGGGATGCGTTTGACTGGCGAAATAGGTGGGCACCGCCGCCCCGCGCCGCGGTTCGAAATTCGGCGTGCGCGTCAGGTTGAACCGATCCAGCCCCGACAGCGCCTCGGTCATCTGGGTAAAGTTGCTGACCTTGTCGGACAACGCGGCCGGGTTCTGCACCTTGAGGCTTTTGTCCAGTGCCTCCAGCTGGCTGTCGACGCCCAACCACATGGCCAACCCGTTCATCACCGACAGAGACTGCAAGTCTTCGTACGCCACATAAAACGCCGTCTGCCCGGTTGATTGCAGCCGGTTGAGCAGCGTGACCTGAAAGGACTGCAATGCATTCAGATGCTCGGCGAATTCATCCGCGTCAAAGGTTGCCTTGCCGTCCTTGCGGGCCTTGGCATCCGTCAGTTTCCATTGCCCGGTCGCCTTGGCGATCTTCCAGGACACATAGCTGTCAACCGGATTGCGGGTCAGTACGATCTTGGCGCATTTCGGATCGTCGACAACCTTGTCAAAGATGCGCGGATCGTGGTCATGGAAATAGCGAAAACCGCTCAACTCCGGCGTCTTTCTGATTTCGCGCAGCAATTGCCTGGGGTCTTCGTCACGGGCAGCTTGTGACACGCCAAGGATCTCGTCCCTGTTCGGGTACCCGATGAAGGCGGGGTTGAACGCCTCACCATGACAGCTGATCCCGTCAAATGCGTTCAGGTTGGTTTCCAGAAAATTGGACCCTGTGCGCATCTCGGCAAACACAACGAAGTAGTCGAATTTTGCCATGTCAGATCAACGTACCAGATAGGGTTTGCGCGGCGAATCCTGCACGGGTTGCGGGCCAATCGCCACCGGGAAATCGCCCATCAGGTGCGGGTGCATGCCCTGGTTCTTGAGGTTTTGCAGGAACTGGCCAAACCCGGTCAGATTGACCAGCTTCGGCACCTCGGACAACCGGCGGGCATGGGTCAGGCCAATCTCGTCAAGTATGCCTTGCAACGGCTCCATCGGCGCCTCGACGAACTCGGCCATGGTCCAGATGCGGATACGTGCCTTGGCCCAATGCGACCGCAGAACATCCAAATGTTCGCTTTCGATTTTCTGCAGCCGCGCGGCTTCTTTGCGGATGTCCAGAAAGTTCATGTTCGACCGGAAAAGCGGCACCGACCAGGCCCCCGAAATGACCGAGATCTGGGCGTTGGGATCCTTGGCAACCTTCCAGTTGATCCGCTGGTTGTCTGCTGGCCCGAACTGGAAACACTGACGTTCGCCGCGTGTATTCCAGATCAGGTTTGTCAAAAAACCCGTCGGGTTATAGTCGCGCATCTTCGCGCTGTTGGACAAGGCCCCGTTCAGGGTCTTCTGACCTTCCGCAAATTCAACCCGGTCCGGATGAAACAGGTGCCCGTGCACGCGCGCGCCCGTGGCCCTGGCCAGCCACGGTTCGAAATTCTCGAAAATCTCGGAAAAGCCCTGGAACATCGAATAGGGCGCTGCCGTCACCCCGTTTTCCCAATCCTCGTTGGGAAAACGGCTTTGCATATACAGGCCCGGCCGCCCGCGCGTCCGTCGTTCAACCGCCTTGGCAAAGATGCGGTCAATCTTGCCCGGATTCGGTTCGGTACGCTTCATCGCGCCGGATGGGTCCGTCAGGAACGTCTCGTACAACCGGTTGGCATGGGGCCAGATCTTGCGCGCCACGAAACAGTCGGACCGGCGCAGCAGCTGCAGGTGATCGTCATAGAAAATATGCGGCTTGCCCTGAAAGTCGAACTTGGACAGGGTCAGTGACCGGCTTTCAATTTCGATGGCGTACTGCCGCGCCAGGGTCTGGTAGTAGCTTTCATCAGGGATCCAGACGCGTCTGAAATATGCGTCGTATTCCTTGCGATCCGGCCCTTGCAGGATCGCGGACAGCGTTTGCCGGGTCAGGCACCACCATTGGCTGCCCATATGCGGCACGAGGCCAGCCGGGATTCTGCGTTTGACGCGCAACCTGCGTTGCAATTCGACATAGCGATCAAACAGGAACCGTTGTCGCTTCCATGAAAACGGAAACCGCAGCGTGAACCGTTCGTGGTCAAGGCCGCCAACCGTCCAGGGCACGTCGGCCGTTGTCGCACTTTCGATAAAGTCTGTGCGCGGTCGCGCCGCGAGGTAATCCACCAGTTCTTCAACCGGGCGCAAAGGCAAACACGATCCCGATGCCAGGTAGACATGCCGGACATCATCAAATTCGGCCAGCATCAGCTCCGATGCTGCCTGGCTGGCCGCGACAATGCCCCAAGTACCCCATTCACAGCGAAACCGCTTGGAAAACTTTATGGTGGGGATGTCGGACAGCGCCTTGGCAAATGTGGCGTAGGTCTTTTTCGGCACTTTTACGTCAACATGGATCACCACCGGGCAACCGCCCGTGGCCCAGAACCGCGCGGCCTGTTCCGCCCGGTCCAGCGCCGTGTGCACCAGCATGACGATGCCGACGCTCATGCCCAGTTCCCTTTTGACATGAGCCCAAGAATTTCAAGCTGCCGCCAATTGATGTATTTTTCGGACCACTTGCACCAGAGGTCCAGTTCGTCGTCCTTGGCGGCGGCATAGGCCCTGTATTCAATCGACGCACCGTAATGCTGTCGGCGCTCCAGCTCCTCCTTGGCCTTTTGGGTGAACGTGTCCAGAAACTTGGTGTGCAGCAGGACACCCGACGCTTTTTCGCCGCCCCATTCGTCATAGACCAGGTTCAGCCCGCGCGGCAGCATCATGTGGGTCGAATCGACATAGGCGTACCGCTTGCTCCACTTCACCAGCGGCACCTTGTTCAGGGCTGGCGCCTTGTACGGGTTATCCGCAAAAAAGGTGCGCGCACGCGGTCCGCCCTGTATCCACAAATTGCCGTACTGGTGGTTCCGCGCGATGGTGTAGTTGCCGCTGTCAAACCAACTGGCGATCTGCAGCGGGTCCTGCCCGGCCACGTAGGGCTGTTCGGAAATCCGCCCCTTGGGATACATGTCCAGAAGCATCGCACTGAAGCTGCGGATGTTTGAATTTTCAAGCCAATCGGTCAGCGCCCGGACCGACCGCGTATCGCAGAACGGATACACAAACAATTCGTCCGGATCGACCACCAGCATCCAATGCCCATCGGCGTATTTGCGGGCCAGCCAATTGACCCAATCCACGCCGAACTTGGACGCCTTGTAGCTGGCTGTGGTGTGCCACGCCGATACGTCCGGCATGCCGGCGATGTAATCCAGGGTGCCATCGGTACTGTCATTGTCCACAAACAGGAAATGATCCACGCCCAGGGATCGGTAGTAATCCAGGAAATGCGGCAAGCGGATCTTTTCGTTCCGCATCGTGCTGATCAGAAGAATATCATTGGGCTTGATCTGTGCGGTGCGGTCTTGAAAAACCTTCAACTCCAACGACTTACGCGCAGATCGAACCAGTCGATACTTGCGTCGCAAACGCATCCGGTAAGAGTCCCAAAGCCCCAAAGCTAGCCCGTTCTTATTGGTGCCTCAGCCGCCGTCGCGGCCCAGC
Organism: uncultured Tateyamaria sp.; assembly: GCF_947503465.1. Lineage (NCBI taxonomy): Bacteria > Pseudomonadati > Pseudomonadota > Alphaproteobacteria > Rhodobacterales > Roseobacteraceae > Tateyamaria > uncultured Tateyamaria sp. The sequence continues at coordinate 2,400,964 of NZ_CANNDN010000001.1, forward strand.
GATGATATCATGAACTGCCATTACACCGCTATAGATTAGAACTTCGTAAAAATTGCAATGAGTTACAAGGTAGAACTCGTTTCCGCATGAACCTGTGATCTGTGTGTGACTGAAGGCGCATTGGAAACAATCGCGGTCAATCGGGTTTGGCGAAACCGCCATCGGACATCAGGCCCAACTGAACCAGTTGCGTCCATCCGGTGTACCGGGTGGATCCGGCGTACCAGAGCACAGGCATCTGCCGGATCGCATCATAGTAGTCGACAAAGACATCCGGGTTGTGAAAATGCTGGCGTCGGCTCAGGTCCTCTTTGGCCCGCTCCACAACGTCCGGCAGGAATTTGGTGTGAAGCAGCACGCCCGAGGGCGCCGTTCCGCCGGGCCCGTCATAGGCAAAGTTCATGCGGCGGGGCAGCATGGAATGCGTGGAATTCACATAGGTGAACCGCCTGTCCCACCGCACCAGCGGCAACTTGTTCAGGGTTGGCGCGCGGCGTGGATCATCGGCAAAGAATGCGCGGTCCCGCGCACCGCCCTGCACCCAAAGATTGCCCAGCGGCTCCTGACGTGTTGCCCGGTACGGCCCCGCATCGAACCCTTCCAGAATACGCAGCGGGTCGCGTGCGGCATCGTCCGCGCCCAGCGCGGCCCGGGCGTACATGTCCAACATCAAGGCACCAAAGGCGCGTTGACCCTGACCGTCCAACCACCGCGTCAGGGCATTCAGGTCCTGCCGTTCGTGATCTGCATAGACCAGCAGTTCATCGGCATCGACCAGCAGGCACCACGCACCATGCCCATAGCGCGCCAGCAACCAGTTCATCCAATCAAGGCCAAACCGCGCGTCCCGATAACTGGCCGTTGTCCGCCACAATGACACATCCGGCTGTTCCGCCAAAAAGGCCTGCGACCCATCGGTGCTGTCATTGTCGACCACCAGAAACCGCGTCACGCCAAGGCGCCGGTAATGGTCCAGGAAATGGGGCAGGCGCAGCATTTCGTTGCGCAGGCAGACAAAGGCGCGGATCGCATCCGGGGCCAGATCTGCGGTCCGGTCGTGCACAACTGTCAGGGCGTGGCGGCTGCGGAATGCGCGCCACCGAAGGCGGCGGCGCTTCCAGACAAGCTTATAGGCGGCCCACAATGCGCGCATCGCTACCTTTCATAATGCCCGGACTGGTGCCAACGCCACGCGTCCCGGATCATGGTTTCAAGGGTCGACCGTGTCGGGGTCCAGCCAAGTTCAACCTCGGCCCGGGTCGAGCCGGACACGAGTTTGGTACAATCGCCGGGGCGGCGGTCGCCTTCGACAAAAGGTACGGATTTGTTGGTAACCGCACGTGAATGATCAATGACCTCGCGTACGGAAAATCCGTCGCCCGTGCCCAGGTTGAACACCCGGCTGCCTTTGTCGTCGCGCAGCCAGCGCAGGCCCAGCACATGGGCGTCCACCAGGTCGCACACATGGACATAGTCGCGAATGCAGGTGCCGTCCGGCGTGTCGTAATCCGTGCCGAACACCGTCAGCGCATCACGCTTTCCGTCAATCGCATCCAGCATCAAGGGAATCAGATGGGTCTCGGGCTGATGGAACTCGCCAACCTCGCCCTCGGGGTCCGCACCGGCCACGTTGAAATAGCGAAAGATCACGTGACGCAACCCATGGGCGACTTCGAAATCCCTCAGGATATCCTCGATCGCACGTTTTGAGGCCCCATAGGCGTTGATGGGGTGCTGCGCGCTGTTTTCATCCAGCACGACATTGTCCTGATCGCCATAGGTTGCGCAGGTCGATGAAAACACAAAATCAAGACACCCGGCGGCCACTGCGGCCTCGATCAGTGTCAGTGACCCGACGACGTTGTTGCGCCAGTAGCGGCCCGGGTCCTGCATGCTTTCGCCCACCTGGCTCAGTGCGGCAAAGTGCATGACAGCAACGGGGGCATATTCGGCAAACGCGGTATCCAGCGCTGCGCGATCTGTCAGGTCGCCGTGAATACAGGGGCCGAATTTGACGGCGTCCCGCCAGCCGGTTTCGAAATTGTCAAAGGTGATTGGCGTGTATCCGGCAGCCTGCAGCGCTTTGCAGGCGTGCGACCCGATGTACCCCGCCCCGCCGGTGACCAATACGTTCGTCACGTTTCAGTCCCGTTCTATTCGGCAGCCTTGTCCATCTGGACAACGTCACGGATATACGCGTGCAGATCGTCGCGCAAATCGTCCCGGGCCAGGCCAAAGGCGACTGTGGCCTGCAGAAATCCGGATTTCGATCCGCAGTCAAAACGCTGGCCCCGGAACCGGTAGCCATAGACTCCGTCCTCGCCTCCGATTTCGTTGGCGATGGCGTCGGTCAGCTGGATCTCGCCACCGGACCCCGCTTTCATCTGGTTAAGCGACCGCAGCACCTTGGTGGTCAGGATGTAACGTCCAATCACAGCGAGGTTCGAGGGCGCCTGACCGGCCGGCGGCTTTTCAACCATACCCTTGACTTCGACCAGCTGACCCATGTCGTTCTTGATATCCAGCACACCATAGGATGACGCGCGCTCGGGCGGGACCTCCATTGCGGCAACGATGTTGCCACCGGTTTCATTATACGCGTCGACCATCTGTTGCAGACAGGGCGTATCCGCAGCGATCACGTCGTCGGGCAGGATCACCGCAAAGGGTTCGTTGCCAATCAGACGGCGGGCGCACCACACGGCATGACCAAGGCCCAGCGCCTTGTGCTGACGGATATAGGCGATGGCGCCGCTTTCCATATTGGTGCTTTTCAGCACCTCCAGCAGCTTGTCCTTGCCCTTTTTCCGCAGTTCCTGCTCCAGGGTCGGCGCGTGGTCGAAATAATCCTCCAGCGCGCCTTTGCCGCGCGAGGTCACGAAGATAAACTCCTTGATACCTGCGGCGCGCGCCTCATCAATGGCGTATTGGATCAAAGGTCTGTCGACCAGCGTCATGATCTCTTTCGGTACCGATTTGGTTGCAGGCAAGAACCGCGTTCCCAGACCCGCCACCGGAAAAATCGCCTTGGTCACCTTCTTGCGCATCTCAAACCTCTGCTCACAAAACTCGTCCTTGGCTTGTCTTTACTACTAACCCGCAATTAACAAATATCCAATTCCTCAAAGTCGGTCAGCGTCGGTCAAGTGTTGCCCAGACGCGCCAAACAGATCACGAGATCAGCCGCTGTTTGCCAATGCGGCGTGTTTCGGCCGCGACCCTTTCCCGGAAACTGAAGAATCGAAAAACCGGCGCATCGCGCACCGAACGGCCAAACAGGCCGCCGCGTTGAACCCAGAACCCCACCGGGTCGAATTGGACGTGATGATACAGCGCCGTTGGCGAAAACAGAAACAGACTGACGATATCTCCCGCTTCTGTGCGCTTTGCCGCCTCGGCCCGCATCCGGCGATGTTGCCAACTGCGCCCGGCCAGAACCACCGACGCGCGCGACCGGTAGGGAAACAGCTTGAAGGGGGAAACCGGGCTGCGGGCGATCTGGGCACCGCCCCTTTGGCGCATTAGACCCTGACCATACCCCTGGTCCATCCGCGCGACGAGGTGCCGCACATCCCGTGGCAGAAGGCGCCCGGCCACCATATGGCCGATCACGCGGCGGCGTTCCGCCTCTCTTATGAGTCGCCAATGATCCTTGCGCTGCGCTTCGCCCATGTATTTGCGCTGAAACACGGCCCAGCCCGATCCGGTGTCAAACAGATCGCGCGGCGCGCGATCGGTGCGTCTGCGTGGGCTGGATCGAAACCCATGGTGGACCTCGGCAAGGGGCACCACCGCCGTGGCATGTCCGGCACGCGCCAGCCGCAGGTTCAGATCCGTCGTTTCCAGACTGAAAGCAAAGCCGGGATCGAACCCCTCCAGTGCGACCAGAACATCACGACGTACCGCCATGTTGGTGCCATGCGTCCGGATGGCCCGGTGCCCCTTGGGCGTCATGACGGTGGCCCGATGCGGGCTGACATCAAACGGTTCGATCACGCCCATCGGATCGACCGTGTGCGCCCTGGACTGCCAGGAAATGCCGTTGCGGGCCCGAACGAACCCGCCCATCGCCGCCACATTTGGTCGCTGCGCCGGGGCGATCAGATAATGCAGCCAACTGGGTTCGGGCACCGCATCATCATCGATGAACGCAACAATGTCGCCCGCCGCATGGCTGATCCCAAGGTTGCGCGCCTCAGAGATGTTGGGTTGGTCATAGGGCGCCAGCTTGATCAGGTCGGACAGCGCGCTTGCGCCAACAGCCTCGCACCCCGCCGGGTCGGCCACGACAACAATCTCGAAATTGGGATATTGAAGCTGCGACAGCCCCGTCAGGCACCGGATCAGCGCGGTTGGCCGGTCGCGGCTGACAACCACAACGCTGACCGGCGGATGGGTCATGCGACCCCCATCTCCGCCATCATCGCTTCGATCTTGGGCACGTCGGCGGGATTGTTCAGTTCCCAGAACTGCCGGTCCCGCGCCTCCACCTCGACACACAGAACCTGCCGCCCGTTCTCCATAAAGCGCAACTGTTCGAGGCCCTCCAATGTCTCCAATGGGCCCACGGGCCAGGACGGATAGGCCGCCAGCGCATCAGGTCGGTATGCATAAACACCCACGTGATGGAACACGGGCGTTTGCGCATCATCGGCATAGGTGTCGTTGGTGAAGGGGATCACTTCCTTGGAAAAGTACATGGCCTGCCGGGCTGCACCGAACACCGCTGTCGTGCCGCCGACGCGGCCCGCCTTGCGGTCCTCGAGGAAACCGCGCAGCGTCGCGCCGTCACAGCGCAACACCGGCGTTGCAATCTCGGCGTCGGGCGCACGACGCAGGCCGTCAATCAACCCTTCGACAAACCAGGCCGGGGTCAGCGGGGCGTCGCCCTGCAAATTCACCACAAAGTCATAGCCACCGCCCAGCGCGGCGTGGGCTTCGGCACAGCGTTCTGTGCCGTTCTGGCACGTCTCTGATGTCATCACGACTTCGGCGCCAAACGCCTCCGACACGTCCTTGATCCGGTCGTCATCCGTGGCAACAACCACGCGGTCCACACCTGACACGGCCATGGCTGCGCGCCAGCTGCGTTCGATCAACGTCTGGGCCTCGCCGGTTGCCCCTGTCAACGGCACCAATGGCTTGCCGGGATAGCGGGACGAGGCATAGCGGGCCGGAATGGCGATCAGAACGGACATCAGGCCGGTTTCAGGTCAACGGCCGGGGCATAGGCAATGAAAAACGGATTGGCATAGCCGTCCTTGCCATAGACCAGCGGGCTGTGGTCGTCGAAGCGCACCACATGACCGCCTGCGCCGGTCAGCACGGCGTGGCCCGCGGCGGTGTCCCATTCCATGGTCCGGCCGACACGGGGATAGATATCCGCCTCGCCCGTCGCCACCAGACAGAATTTCAGGGACGAGCCCGCGCTTGTCATGTCCTTGACGGAATATTTGTTGATGTAATCATCCGTGGCCTGATCGCGGTGCGATTTCGAGGCGACAACCATCAGCGCGTCATTGTCGCTGTCGGCAACGGACAACGGGGTCACGTCACCAACGGCATCCTTGTCCAGGGTACCGGTTTCTTCCACGGTCTGCCCATCGGCCTGCGTATAGAACATGCGGCCCTTGGCGGGCGCATAAACGACACCGCGGGTCGGCACGCCATCCTCGACCAGGGCGATGTTGACGGTAAAGTCACCACGGCGATGCACGAATTCCTTCGTCCCATCCAGCGGATCGACAATCAGGAATGTCTTGCCCGTGGTGCTATGCGTGGCGGCCTGTTCTTCGGTAACCAGCATGATGTCGGGGAAGGCCGCGCGCAGACCGGCGGAAATCAAGGCATCGGCGGCTTCGTCCGCTTCTGTCACAGGGCTGTCATCCGATTTGACTTTCACGTCGAAATCATCGGCGTCATAAATCTCCATAATCTTGTCGCCAGCTTCCAGCGCCAGCTTGCGGATGACGGGGATTAACGCGTCATAAGTCATGAAAAAGCCTCCTTGGTCGGGCTTTTGTTGAAAACGGCCCGCGCGCTTCTTATGATGCGGCGCTAACGGAACGGCAAGATTTCCCTGCGACCTTCGCACTGCACGAGGCAGAACGGCACATGTTTCAATCAACGCGCAAACCACAGACGGGGTTAGGCATCGCGCTGTCGATGTTCGAGGTGATTTATCACTCGGTCGTCCGATCCGTGCGCAAGGCCCATAACAACGCCTTTCTCGCCATCGCGATGAACATGCTGCAGATGGTCATCTTTGTGATGGCCTTTTACGTGATGTTCTCGATCCTTGGACTGCGTGGTGCGGCGATCCGGGGTGATTTCCTGCTCTACATCATGACGGGCATCTTCCTGTATATGACGCATGTGAAATCGCTGGGCGCGGTCACAGGGGCCGAAGGGCCCGCCAGCCCGATGATGCAACACGCGCCGATGAACACGATCGTGTCGATCTGTTCGGCGGCCATCGGGGCCTTGTATATTCAGGTCCTGTCGCTGTTCATGATCCTGTTCATCTATCACGTGGCCTTCACGCCCGTGCATATCGAACAACCCTTTGCCGCGTTTGGCATGTTGCTGCTTGCGTGGTTCACAGGCTGCGCGCTGGGTCTGGTGCTGCTGGCAATCAAACCGTGGTTTCCGACCTTCGTGTCGATCTTTTCCCAAATCTACCAACGGGCAAACATGATCGCGTCGGGCAAGATGTTCGTGGCAAACACCCTGCCCAGTTTCATGTTGGCGATGTTCGACTGGAACCCGCTGTTCCATACCATCGACCAGTCGCGCGGATACACGTTCATCAACTACAATCCCCGCTATTCCAGCTGGGAATATGCATGGTGGGTTGGCGTCATTCTGCTCATGCTTGGGTTGATGGGTGAATTCTATACGCGGCGTCACGCATCTATCAGTTGGAACGCGCGCCGCTAAGCTGCATATAGCCAGCCATGGAACTGGACTGGCTGTCGCTGTTGCGCGACTTCATCACGTTGTTTGTTGTGATCGACCCTGTTGGGTCGCTGCCAGTGTTCCTGTTTGCCGTGGCCCATGTTCCAGCCGCCTTGCATCGGCAGTTCGCCATTCGGGCGGTCGGCATTGCCGGTCTGGTCCTGTTCGCCTTTCTGCTGGGTGGCCAGCTTCTGCTCGAGGCGATTGGCCTGCGCCTCGGGTCATTCCAGATCGCGGGCGGGATCATCCTGTTCCTCTTTGCCCTCACCATGATCTTCGGCGACGCCAAGTCCACGACCGAGATCGCAGAGGCCGAGCGCGACCACCTTGCCGGTGCGGTGTTCCCCCTCGCCATGCCCTCCATCGCCTCGCCCGGCGCGATGTTGGCCATCGTCGTCCTGACGGACAACACAACCGAAAGCCTTACGGACCAGGTGGTGACCGCCGGTCTGTTGCTTCTGGTTTTGGTCATCACGCTGGTCCTGCTTTTGACGGCCACATATGTGTACCGCCTGATCGGCAATACAGGCGCCAGCGTCATCAGCCGGGTTATGGGCATCATCCTTGCCACCATCGCCGTCGATTCGGTTCTTGTGGGGCTCGACACGCTGCAACTGCTGGATCTGGACGCGGCATTTCAGGAACCGGCCACATCCTCCGTCCTCGCGCCCCCGACGGAATAAGGTGCGGCCAGGGTGCAGGTCACTGGCGCTGCACATCTTCCATGACCCTGGCGTCGGGACGGGGACCATCTGCCGGCCCATGCAGCACACTCACGTCACCGGTGGTTTCAACAACGACGGCATGCACGGTTGCAAGGTCAAACGCATTCGCCTCGCGCAGTTTCGCACGCAGATCGGCATGGGTGACGCCTGCCAGTTTCATGTTCTCTTGCAGCGGCACACCGTCTTCCATGATCAGAAGCGGCGCATTGTCCAGGGCGGACGCACCGTCGCGCCAGACCCGAAGACGTGTCAGCAAGAATTGCACCAGAAACAAAGCGGCCAAGGCAATGGCGAACACATGAACGCCCGTCCCAAGTGTTGTCACCGCAGCGGCAAGAATTGAACCGACAGACACCGTGATCGCAAAGTCAAAGCCGGACAGCTTGGAAAAGGATCGCAACCCTTGCAGCCGCGTCAGCAGGATGATGCTGCCGACAATCAGGACAGTGCGCAAAAGGATGTCAAAAATATCGGTCATGTACGGTCCTGACTGGCCACTGGGAAACGGCGCAGGTGACGGATTTGTTCCGCGTCACGTCACCACCCGGCACGTCAGGTTGATGCGCCCGCCCCTGGGCAACAGCGTGGATGACCCGAACCTGATGCGATCCACCCCGTGATAGGTTAGGCGCGCATCGCCGCCCATCACCACGACATCCCCACTTTTCAGCCACAGCGATTCCGTCTTGCCGCCCCGCGTGGTGTTCCCGATCCGGAACAGCCCGTCATCGCCCAGCGACACCGACACCACCGGCCATTTGAAATCGGCCTCGTCCTTGTCCTGATGCATCCCCATCCGGGCCCCTTCGCCGTAGTAGTTGATCAGACAGCAATCGGGATCACGGTCCAGACCGGTCACATCATGCCACAGCGACAGCACGGATGCCGGGATCGGAGGCCAGTCCGAGCCGCCGGGATGCAGCGGCGCATAGCGGTATCCTGACCGGTCCGCATACCAACCGACCGCCCCGGCCGAGGTCATGCGCACCGACATCGGCTTGCCATAGGGCGTGTCGGGCGAAAACATCGGGGCGACCTTGGCGATAGCGCGCACATCGGCCACCAGGGCCGCCTGTTGCGCCGCATCCAGATGCCCTTTGTAAATCTCAAATCCGCGCACGCTTGCGTGCATGGCAATTTCCCCTTCGATAAGTGCAATTTTTGCTGTTTTTGGCCCCGTGACAACGGTTGCAGCACCCCTGCACCCTCCTTATATACGCCGCAGCGCGCACGAAATCGTGCGCAAACCTATGCGTGGCGTCGATGCCGAAACGGGTCGCCGCCTCGTGTCATCGCCTTGAACTGATATGAGGGATCGAAAAACATGGCTAAAGTCATCGGTATTGACCTTGGAACCACCAACAGCTGCATCGCCATCATGGATGGCAGCCAGCCCCGCGTGATCGAAAACGCGGAAGGCGCGCGGACAACCCCGTCCATCGTGGCCTTTACGGAAAACGAACGTCTCGTCGGCCAACCTGCCAAACGCCAGGCGGTCACGAATCCCGACAACACCATCTTTGGCGTCAAGCGCCTGATCGGCCGCCGCAATGACGACGCGGATCTGGCCAAGGACAAGAAAAACCTGCCCTTCGCCGTGATCGACGGCGGCAACGGCGACGCATGGGTCGAAGCGCGCGGCGAGAAATATTCGCCCAGCCAGATCTCTGCCTTCATCCTGGGCAAGATGAAAGAAACCGCCGAATCGTATCTCGGCGAAGACGTGACCCAGGCGGTCATCACCGTTCCCGCCTACTTCAACGACGCGCAGCGCCAGGCCACCAAGGACGCCGGCAAGATTGCAGGCCTCGAAGTGCTGCGGATCATCAACGAACCGACAGCGGCCGCACTGGCCTATGGCCTCGACAAGGAAAACTCGCAAACCATCGCGGTCTATGACCTTGGCGGCGGTACGTTCGACGTGACCATCCTCGAAATCGACGAGGGCCTGTTCGAGGTGAAATCCACCAACGGCGACACGTTCCTGGGTGGTGAAGACTTTGACATGCGCATCGTCAATTACCTCGCGGACGAGTTCAAAAAGGAACACTCGGTCGACCTGACCGCGGACAAGATGGCGCTGCAACGCCTCAAGGAAGCCGCCGAAAAGGCCAAGATCGAACTCAGCTCGGCCAACCAGACCGAAATCAACCAGCCATTCATCTCGATGGGCTCGAACGGCCAGCCGCTGCACATGGTCATGAAACTGACCCGCGCCAAGCTGGAACAACTGGTCGGTGACCTGATCAAATCCTCGATGAAACCCTGCGCCGCCGCGCTCAAGGATGCGGGCCTGTCCGCCTCCGACATTGACGAGGTGGTGCTGGTCGGCGGTATGACCCGCATGCCCAAAGTGATCGAGGAAGTGACCAAGTTCTTCGGCAAGGAACCCCACAAGGGCGTGAACCCGGATGAAGTGGTCGCGATGGGCGCCGCGATCCAGGCCGGTGTCCTGCAAGGTGACGTGAAGGACGTTGTCCTGCTGGACGTGACCCCGCTGTCGCTGGGTATCGAGACGCTGGGCGGCGTGTTCACCCGCCTGATCGACCGCAACACCACGATCCCGACGAAGAAAAGCCAGATCTTCTCGACCGCCGAGGACAACCAGAACGCCGTGACCATCCGGGTCTTCCAGGGTGAGCGTGAAATGGCGTCGGACAACAAGCTGTTGGGTGCGTTCAACCTTGAAAACATCCCGCCCGCCCCGCGCGGCATGCCCCAGATCGAAGTGACCTTCGACATCGACGCCAACGGCATCGTGTCGGTGGGCGCGCTCGACAAGGGCACGATGAAAGAGCAGAAGATCACGATCCAGGCGTCGGGCGGTCTGTCGGACGAAGACATCGAACAGATGGTCAAGGACGCCGAGGAAAACGCCGAAGCGGACAAGGCACGCAAGGAACTGGTCGAAGCGACCAACCAGGCCGAAAGCCTGATCCATTCGACCGAAAAGTCGCTGGAAGAGCATTCGGACAAGGTCGACCCGACCACGGTCGAGGCGATCGAACTGGCCATCGCCGCGCTCAAGGACGAGTTGGAAAGCGAAAACGCCGACAAGATCAAATCGGGCATCCAGAACGTGACCGAAGCGGCCATGAAACTGGGCGAAGCGATCTACAAGGCGGCGCAGGACGACGCCGACGACGAACCGCAAGCGGCGGATGAGCCGCGCGCGAACGATGACGATATCGTCGACGCCGAATTCGAAGATCTCGACGACGATAACAAGCGCGCCTGATTTTGGGCCTCAGAGGAACCAATCACGAGGCCGGCCCCCAATAGGCCGGCCTCAGACGTTCCAGCAAAGGACATGATCCATGGCAAAACGTGACTACTACGAGGTGCTTGGCGTCTCGAAAGGCGCAAGCGCTGACGAGATCAAGAAGGGCTACCGCAAGAAGGCCAAGGAACTGCATCCCGACCGGAATGCAGACAACCCCAACGCCGAGGCGCAGTTCAAAGAGGCCAACGAGGCCTACGAAGTCCTGAAAGACGCCGACAAGAAAGCGGCCTATGACCGCTTTGGCCATGCGGCATTCGAAGGTGGCATGGGTGGTGGCGGTGGCCGTCCCGGCGGCGGTTTCGGCGGCCAGCAGGGCGACTTTGGTTCTGCCTTTTCAGACGTGTTTGACGATCTGTTTGGCGACTTCATGGGCGGACAACGCGCTGGCGGTGGCGGGCGACAGCGCGCGGCGCGCGGGTCTGACCTGCGCTACAACCTGCGCGTTTCGCTGGAAGACGCATTTGCGGGCCTGCAGAAAACCATCAACGTGCCCACTTCCGTGCAATGCGACAACTGTTCGGGCACCGGCGCCGAAGGCGGCTCCGAACCCACGACCTGCCCCACGTGCTCCGGCATGGGCAAGGTGCGCGCACAGCAGGGCTTTTTCACCGTCGAACGCACCTGCCCCACATGCTCGGGTCTCGGCCAGATCATCAAGGACCCCTGCAAGGTCTGTAGTGGCGCGGGACGCGTGGAAAAGGACCGCGCACTGTCCGTGAACATCCCTGCAGGTGTCGAAACCGGCACCCGCATCCGCCTTGCGGGCGAGGGCGAGGCAGGCATGCGCGGCGGCCCATCGGGTGACCTCTATATCTTCATCGAGGTGGCCGACCACAAACTGTTCGAACGCGATGGCACAAACCTGTTCTGCCGCGTACCGGTCAGCATGGGGACAGCCGCCCTGGGGGGCAGCATCGAAGTGCCCACCATCGACGGCGGGCGCGGGCGCGTGCAAATTCCGGCAGGGTCCCAATCGGGGCGACAGATGCGATTGCGCAGCAAGGGCATGCCCGCACTGCGCGGCGGCGGCCCCGGCGACATGTTCATTGAACTCGCGGTCGAAACCCCGGTGAACCTGACAACACGTCAAAAGGAACTGCTGCGCGAATTCGAGGAACTCTCGGAGGAGAACAACCCCGAATCCTCCAGCTTCTTCTCCAGTGTGAAGTCCTTCTGGGATTCGATGAAGGGGTAACACGCCTTTTGCGCGCGATGCGCACGGTCAACCACAATCGTCACATCGGTCGGGCGGGCTTTCAACCCGCCCGCTTTCGACACAGCCACTCAGTTGGTGTGCACCCTGGCGGTGTACAGCCTGTGCACAGGGTGTGCACAGGTTGTGTACGTCCAATTTTGTCCAAATTAACCCTTCGCTAACCGCTCTGATGCACGCTTTGGCTATGTCCCATTTCGCAGAACAACCCCTTCCTTTCGACCTTGACGAGGCGCTCCCTGTCCCCCTGCCGAAGGGCCGGACACCGTCTTACATGGCCGATCATCGCAAACGTCTGCGCACCCGTTTCATGGACGGCGGCGCCGCGGCATTGCCGGATTACGAGATGCTGGAACTGGTCCTGTTCCGGGCCATTCCCCGACAGGATGTAAAGCCATTGGCTCACGCCCTGATGGCCGAATTTGGCGACTTCAATCGCGTCGTCACCGCCCCCGTCGAACGGCTGCGCGCGTTCAAGGGTGTGGGCGACGCAGTGGTCTGTGAACTGAAGATTGTCGAGGCAGCGGCACACAGGATGGCACGGGCCAAGGTGCTGAACAAGCAGGTGATTTCCAGTTGGGACGCTTTGCTGGACTATTGCCATACGACCATGGCACACCGCGAAACCGAACAGTTCCGGGTGCTTTACCTCGATCGCAAGAACGTGCTGATCGCAGACGAGGAACAGGCCAAAGGCACCGTCGATCACGTACCCGTCTATCCGCGCGAAGTGGCCAAACGCGCACTTGAACTGAACGCCTCCGCGCTGATCCTTGTGCACAACCACCCGTCAGGTGACCCGACCCCCAGCCAATCCGACATCGACATGACGGCCAGGATGGAAATGGCCTGTTCCGCCCTTGGGATCACCGTGCACGACCATTTGATTGTCGGCAAAAGCCGGGAACTCAGCTTCAAATCCGAAGGGTACCTTTAACGCAGCCACACCTCGACCCGCCGATTGGCCTGCCGTCCCCAGGCACTGTCGTCGCAGGCCATGGGCAACGCTTCCCCAAACGCGTCCACATCTAATTGAAATCGCTCGAAATTTGCTGTCGGGGCTGCGGCCTCGACCGCGCGGCGCACCGCTTGCGCGCGGCGTAGTGCAATATCCCTGTTGGCGGCGGCGGGACCATCCCCGTCACTGAACCCCACCAAAAGGATCTGCCGCGCATCATACGTCCCTTGCTCGATCGCGCGCGCCAATTGCTGCACATTCGACCGTGATTGCGCATCCAGCCGGATGGACCCTGCCTCGAACCGGAACGACGTCGTCAAACGGGACATGCCGTACAAGGTCCGGGTCATGCGCTGCAATTCCTCCAGCGACACCTCAGGTCCTGCGGACGTGATCGCATTGGCAAACCGGTATCCCTGGGCGTTGATCGATACCTCTTCGGGGGCCTGATCCACAAATCCGGCCCGCCGGATCACCACCTGCGCCGAAGGCCCGCGGGTAAAGGCCAGAAACTCTCGTCCGATCTTGGGCAATCTGCGTGCAGGCAGGTACAGGAACATCGGCGCCGTCAAAGGATAGTCTTCGGTCTTGATCGTCTCCCGCCCCGCGGACAGGGAAAATCCGCAGGGTCCCGTCAACGTCAATGTCCGGGTGTCGCCAGTGTCGGCATAGCTTGCGATGCCGATGGCAAACGGATCGCGCAACACGGCGTTGACCACATCCAGACCGCGGTCATGCCGGATGATACCATCGGCAAGCGCTGCACGCGCAGGGCCCATGATGTCATCTTCGACGGACTGGCCCAGCCCAGTGCGTGCATTCGGCAAGTGCAGCGAAATCGGAGCATCCGCGCCACCCAGTTCCGCCCAATTCTGTATTCGTCCCGCGAACACAGCTGCCAGGTCCTGCGGCGAAATCCGGTCAATCGGGTTCGACGGCGCAACAATCGGCACAAGGGCGTCCAGGGACAGAACGCGGCTGCGATTGGCCTGTGTCATGTCCCCCATCCCGGCATCCCTTGCACGTTGACGTTCGTCCGGACGGATCTCGCGCAGCGCCATGACGATGTCTGCGTCATTGGCCAAAAGGTCTGCGAACCCTTCGTCTGTTGTGGAAACATGGAAGTAAAAGCGGGCCACGCGTTTGGCCGTTGCCGTGTCGATCAGTTCGTAGATAAAGTTCCGCGCATCCACGTCTACGCGCCGCGTGTCGTAGTTGTTGCGCAAGGCAAACCCTTCGATCAGGGCGGGCATCAACACCGCCCCCATGGTGGAGGAACCGGATACACTGATCTCGGCCACGAAATCCTGCAGGTTCGGACAGGCGGGCCCTTCACACAACACACCCGACCCATCCACGGTCAATTCACCATAGACGGTTTCGATCCGGTAAAACTCGCCATCAAAGCCCAGGAGCGTTCCGCTGAGTTCGACCTGCCCGTCTGGGGAGGTCAGCGTGACGTCCTGCGCCCCAAGCGCGGTCCCGAAAAAGGAAAGTGCGGCGAAAATCGCCGCACGTACCAAAGCCATGTGAAGCCTGTTGTCGCTACGGTCAGTTGCTGGCGACTTTCAGGTCTGCGACCAAATTGTTCAACACTAGAAAACTGCCAACTGCATCACAACCGGGCACGGCCAGCGTCAAATCCTGGGTTTTCATCTGTCCGCCGGTCATCATCTCCAGCGATTGCGCCTCAACTTCCAGGCCGCAATTGTTGTGCGTCACTTCGGCTTCGACGCTCAGATCAATGACCCCGGACTTGGCCGAATGGCCGGACGGGTAGGTATAGACCTCGGCGATCAGGGTTTCAGCAGACTGCGCGTCACCCAACCGCATGATATAGCCGTTTTCGCCCTGCGTCATGCCATCGGCATTTTGGTCCACGCCAGACCAGATATGACCAGTCTGACCATACTCCGCACCAAATTCACGCGCGTGCAGTTCAAACCCGGCAAGACCGCGCCATTGAAGCGTCGTGCGTTCGTATTGATCCACGTCCGGTACGCTGGCCTGGACCACCGCGCCGTCACCATTCGAAAAGGCCATGATAAAGACCGCATTCCTGGTCAGTGCAGGCACCTGAATTGTCAAATCGCCGGCGTCATCCGTGGTTTCGGTGAACATCATGCCATTGTGATGCACGGTCAGGCGTTCATTGGCCGCGCACGGTGCGTTCAACGTCAGTGTGACCATGGCTGCCGCACCGACCGTGGCATGCGCGGCCATCTCGCAGCCTTCGGCCCGAGGCAGCGTGTCTGCATCCTGAGGTGTCTGTGCCGTGGCCGGGGCGGCAACACGCTGCACATTGCTTTCTGTCTGAGGAACAGGGACCGCAACGGGGTCCGAGGCTGATGTCAGCTCGATCTCCTGGACTTCCAACAGGACATCAGCGCTGGCGCTGCCGTTCAGGGCACCGTCGGCTTCTGTTGCAGTGGGTATCTGTACCGGTCGCGCATCTTCGCCGTATCGGGCCTGCGCGGTTTCGCTGCTTTGCATGACAAACCCGATACCAACGGCTATTGCCAAGGTTCCCACCGCTGTCGCGATTTCCTTCAAATGTCGCATCGTCCCATTCCCTTCCCACGGATTGGTTCAGGGATGGAATCGCACCACAAACTGGCCGGGGTATGACCGGTGTTGGGTGTCTTTGAGGCAGGAATGCGGCGGCTGGATCAGGCGAATGCGCCGTGACAGTGCTTGAACTTCTTGCCTGAACCGCACGGGCACAGATCGTTCCGCCCCGGGTTGCCCCAGGTGCTGCGGTCGTTTTCATCAAACCCGTTTGCCACCGCTTCGGCGGTTGGTTCAGACAACGCGTTCGCCTTGGTCACCTGTGCGGCCTCTTGCTGTTGCGCCGCCATCTGCGCCAGCATCTGCTCGCGTTCCTCGTCCGTCAGTGGGCGGATGCGGGACAGTTTGTTGGTCACTTCACTGCGCAGACTTTCCAGCATGGTTTCAAACAACTGGAACGCTTCGTTCTTGTATTCATTCAGCGGGTCACGCTGCGCATAGCCACGGAACCCCACGACCGACCGCAGATGTTCCAGCGTCAACAGATGTTCGCGCCACTTGCCGTCAATGGCTTGCAGGATCAGCTGCTTTTCGATGCTGCGCATGTTTTCTTGACCAAACGCTTCGGCCTTGTCCGCCATCAGCTTGTCATGCGCGGCGATCAGGCGCTCGCGGACCTGTTCGTCGTCCACGCCCTCTTCTTCGCACCACTCCATGACGGGCACGTCGATGCCCAGGTTTTCGATCACAGCCGCATAGAGGCCCTGCGTATCCCACTGGTCTGCATAGCTGTTGGCAGGCATGTACTGGTCAATCAGATCATCGACCACTTCGTCCCGCATGTCAGACGTGATTTCGGACAGATCCTCGGCTTCCATAATCTCGCGCCGTTGCGAGAAGATCACGCGCCGCTGGTCGTTCATCACGTCATCGAATTTCAGCAGCTGTTTGCGGATGTCAAAGTTACGGCCTTCAACCTTGGCCTGCGCGCGCTCAAGCGACTTGTTCACCCAAGGGTGCACAATGGCTTCGCCTTCTTCCAGACCCAACGTCTTGAGGACCTTGTCCAGCCTGTCCGACCCGAAGATGCGCATCAGGTCATCTTCAAGGCTGAGGTAGAAGGACGTGCGGCCAGGGTCGCCCTGACGCCCCGACCGGCCGCGCAGCTGGTTATCGATCCGGCGGCTTTCGTGGCGTTCAGACGCCAGCACAAACAGCCCGCCAGCGGACAGCACCTTTTGTTTTTCGTCTTCGTGTTCCGCCTCGATGCGCGTGCGCACCGCTTCGGGGTCGGCTTCGGGATCGGCGGTGATCGCCTCCAGAACCTTCATCTCGACGTTGCCGCCCAACTGGATGTCGGTTCCGCGACCGGCCATGTTCGTCGCGATGGTCACGGCGCCAAACTTGCCCGCGTCGGCGATAATCTGCGCCTCTTGTTCATGCTGCCGTGCGTTCAGGACGTTGTGCACGATACCTTCGGCTTTCAACGCCTCCGAAAACATCTCGGATTTGTCGATGGATGTGGTGCCGACCAGAACCGGCTGCCCCTTTTCATGCGCGGCCTTGATCTCGTCGATCATGGCCTTGTATTTTTCCTGACCCGTGCGGAACACCTGATCATCTTCATCCAGGCGCGCAATCGGCTTGTTTGTGGGCACTTCGACCACGCCAAGGCCATAGATGGTCTGGAACTCTTCCGCCTCGGTCGCGGCAGTCCCGGTCATGCCGGCCAGCTTGTTGTACAAGCGGAAATAATTCTGGAACGTCACAGACGCGAGCGTCTGGTTTTCGGGCTGGATCTGCACGCCTTCCTTGGCCTCGATGGCCTGGTGCAAGCCTTCGGACAACCGGCGCCCGGTCATCATGCGGCCAGTGAATTCGTCGATCAGGACAACCTCGCCGTTGCGAACGATGTAATCTTTGTCCTTCAGGAACAGTTTGTGCGCACGCAGACCCTGATTGACGTGATGCACGATGGTTGTGCTTTCCGGATCATACAGGGATGCGCCTTCCTCGATCAGGCCACGGGCGGTCAGCTGTTCTTCCAGAAACTCGTTGCCCTCGTCGGTGAAGGTCACGTTCTTCTGTTTTTCATCCAATGTGAAATGGTCATCCTCGATCAACGGGATGATCCCGTCGATGGTCACATACATCTCGGACCGGTCTTGCAACGGGCCGGAGATCACCAGCGGCGTTCGCGCCTCGTCGATCAGGATACTGTCGACCTCGTCCACGATGGCAAAGTTATGGCCGCGCTGCACCATATCCTCGATCGAGGGTTTCATGTTGTCGCGCAGGTAATCAAAGCCCAGTTCGTTGTTCGTGGCATAGGTCACGTCGCAGGCGTAGGCCTCGCGCTTGGCATCTTCGTCCATACCGGCGATGGCAACGCCAGTGGTCAGACCAAGGGCGCCAAACACCTTGCCCATCCATTCCGCATCACGCTGCACAAGGTAATCGTTCACGGTGACGACGTGCACACCTTTGCCCGTCAGGGCATTCAGATAGGTGGCAAAGGTCGCCGTCAGGGTCTTGCCCTCGCCTGTTTTCTGTTCCGCGATATTGCCCTGATGAAGAAAGATGCCGCCCAGCAGCTGCGTGTCATAGGCCCGCAGACCCAATGTCCGCTTGGCTGCCTCACGGCAATTGGCAAATGCCTCGGGCAACAGCGCATCCAGGCCTTCGCCACCCATGGCGCGTTCTGCCAGGGCTTGCGTCTTGTCCTTCAGGCCTTCGTCGCTCAGCGCTTCGAATTCGGGTTCAAGTGCGTTGATCTGGTCGACCAGCGGACGCACACTCTTGATCTTGCGATCATTGGGGGTGCCAAACACCTTCTTGGTGAGAGTTCCGAAACCGAGCATGCGTTCTCCAGCCGATCAATTCATGTTGTGCAGCAACTGCTTGCCGGGCGCGCGCCAAGCCCATAGATACGGTGGGCGAAAACCGGCCCGGGCCGCGTCCATAGGGCGATGTAAGGGTCACGCGAAACCGTGTCAATGCGCGCCCCGGGCGGGGTGCCAAAGCCCAAGGACTGTTCCATGAAAAAACGTTTCTTCTCGCTGCCTGCGCTTGGTCTGTTCGCCGCGCTTGCGATGCCTGCCGCAGCACAGGATGCAGACACGGTTGTTGCCACGGTCAACGGCACGGATATCACGGTGGGTCACATGATCGTGGCCCGTGCATCGCTGCCGCAACAGTTTCAGCAATTGCCGGACGAAGTCTTGTTCACGGGCATCCTGGATCAACTGATCAACCAGACCCTTCTGGCACAGGCCTATGACGGCGACTTGCCCAAACGCACCGGCCTTCAGATCGAAAATGAAACCCGGTCTCTGACCGCAGGCGAGGAACTGGAAGCGCTGTTCGAAGAACGGCTGACGGACGACGCGCTTCAGGCTGCGTATGACGCCAAATACGCGGGTGCGACCCCACAGGAAGAATACAACGCCTCTCACATTCTGGTGGAAACCGAAGAAGAGGCGCAAGCGATCAAGGCCGATCTGGACGGCGGTGCCGATTTTGCCGCCACTGCGCGCGAAAAATCTACAGGGCCCTCCGGCCCGAATGGTGGCCAGCTTGGGTGGTTTGGAACTGGCGCCATGGTGCCCAGCTTTGAGGCGGCTGTGATCGCGCTTGAGGTGGGCGAAGTGTCGGAACCGGTTCAAACGCAATTCGGCTGGCACGTCATCATCCTGAACGAAACCCGCACGCCCGACGCCCCCACGCTGGACGAGGTCCGCGAGGACCTGATTCAAGAGGTGCGCGACCAGACCGTCGAAACATATGTGGCGGACCTGACCGCGGCTGCACAGATCGACCAATCTGGCGCGGCCGATGTTGACCCGTCGGTCTTGTCTGATCTTACTCTGGTGGACTGATACATGGCCGGCACATTGCCACGGTCCCCCTTGGCGCCTGACCATTTTCCCGAACTCCCGATCATCGACGGCGTCACCTTTGCCGCCGTCGAAGCAGGGGTCAGGTATTCGGGCCGTCTTGATGTGATGCTTGCCCTGTGTGCGCCGGGTACCGCGATTGCGGGCGTATTCACCAAATCTGCGACACGCTCTGCGCCGGTCCTCGATTGCCAGGCCAAGCTGGGTGGCAAAAGTGACGCAGGCGCGGCTATTCTGGTGAATGCGGGCAATGCGAATGCCTTTACCGGACGCAATGGTACGGACGCGGTCGCAACTGTGGTCAACCGGGTCGCCGAGGCCACGGACCTGCCACCGAACAGGGTGTTTACTGCATCGACCGGTGTCATTGGCGAGCCTTTGGCCCATGACAGGATCACCCGGCACCTGTCCGCCCTTGTCACCGCGCAACAACCCGGGGCCATCGCAGACGCCGCTGCGGCCATCATGACCACAGACACCTATCCCAAGGGCGCGACCCAGACGGTTCAGGTGAATGGATCAGATGTACGCATTTCGGGCATCGCAAAAGGCAGCGGTATGATCGCGCCCGACATGGCGACCATGCTTGTCTACATCTTCACCGACGCACGTATGGATCAGGCGGCGCTCCAATCTTTGGTCAGCGCCACGGCTGACCGAACCTTCAACTGCATCACCGTCGACAGCGACACGTCCACATCCGACAGTCTGCTTGTCGCGGCCACAGGGGCAAGCGGTGTTGATGTGACGCACAGCGATGCGTTTGCCGATGCGTTGCACGCTGTGATGCTGGACTTGGCACATCAGGTTGTGCGCGACGGCGAAGGGGCAACCAAGTTTGTCGAGATTGCAGTCACCGGATGCGTCGATGACGCTGCGGCCAGGACACATGGCCTGTCGGTCGCCAACTCGCCACTGGTGAAAACGGCGATTGCGGGCGAAGATCCGAACTGGGGTCGCGTTGTCATGGCGGTCGGGAAATCAGGCGCTCCGGCGGACAGGGACACGCTGTCGATCTGGTTCGGGGACACCTTGGTGGCAGAACGCGGTTGGGTCAGCCCAACATACCGCGAAGAGGATGCCGCCGCGCACATGAAGAATGATCATATCCGCATCCGAGTGGACTGCGGCATGGGTGATGGGAATGCCACCATCTGGACCTGTGATCTGACCCATGGATACATCGACATCAATGCGGATTACCGGTCGTGAAGACGGTTCTTGTATCTGCCGTTGCTCTGATCGATGTGGATGGGCGTGTATTGCTGGCCCAACGACCAGAAGGCAAATCGATGGCGGGCCTTTGGGAGTTTCCGGGCGGCAAGGTCGAGTCCGGCGAAACCCCCGAGGCAGCGTTGATCCGCGAGTTGGAGGAAGAGCTGGGAATCAACACCTGGCAGTCCTGCCTCGCCCCGTTGACCTTCGCCAGCCACAGCTACGACACCTTTCACCTGTTGATGCCCCTGTTTGCCTGTCGCAAGTGGGAAGGCACGCCGCAATCGCGGGAAAATCAGGCGTTGAAATGGGTACAACCCAAGGATTTGCGGGACTATCCCATGCCCGAGGCGGATATCCCGCTCATCCCCATCCTTCGAGATTGGCTATAGGTGTCAGTTGGATTTTTCGCAAACTGACTTAAAAAACGACAATTTTATGACATTGTTGATGACTTGTTAACCAACACACCTATAGTTGCAGTACAACTTTCTTTTGGGGAGGAAAGTCATGCTGCGCACAATCGCTCTTGGCAGTGCTGTGTTGATACAGGGAATTTACGTCAGAACCTTGCCTGACGGTCGTATGACCGTCCGGGTTGGTCCGGCGCAATATTCCGGAAAACCCGTCACGCAAACTGCCTGATATGACATTCTGAAGAAAAAAGGGGACAGTGCATCGCACCGTCCCTTTTTCTTATGCGCGCGCACATCGCGCTTAGTCGAGTGTGCGTGTGATCTCTTCGCGTTCAAAGATCTCGATCACGTCTTGTGGACGGATATCGTCGTAGTTCTCGAACGCCATACCGCATTCCTGACCCGACTGGACCTCGGCCACCTCATCCTTGAACCGCTTGAGCGTTTTCAAGGTGCCTTCGTGGATCACCACGTTGTCGCGCAGCAGACGCACACCAGCCGAACGGCGGGCAACGCCCTCTGTCACCAGACACCCGGCAACTTTGCCAACGCCGGACACTTTGAAGACTTCCTTAATTTCGGCATAGCCGATGAAGTTCTCGCGAATCTCCGCGCTCAGCAGACCGGACGCGGCGGCCTTCACATCGTCCACAAGGTCATAGATGACCGAATAGTACCGGATCTCGACACCCTTCTGGTTCGCCGTGTTCCGGGCCGATGCGTTGGCGCGCACGTTAAAGCCCATGATCGGCGCACCCGAGGCTTCGGCCAGACCCACGTCGGTTTCGGTGATTGCACCAACGCCGGAGTG
Organism: uncultured Tateyamaria sp.; assembly: GCF_947503465.1. Classification (NCBI taxonomy): domain Bacteria; kingdom Pseudomonadati; phylum Pseudomonadota; class Alphaproteobacteria; order Rhodobacterales; family Roseobacteraceae; genus Tateyamaria; species uncultured Tateyamaria sp. Next base: position 2,422,946 of record NZ_CANNDN010000001.1, read on the forward strand.
CAGCACGCGCACGCGTACCTCGTCATTGCCGATCTTCTCCATCGCCTGAACAATCGCCTCGGCAGAGCCCTGCACATCAGCTTTGACCAGAATGGGCAGCTCGGACACGTCCTCGTCCGCCTTGGCGTTCGCCATCAGCTGTTCGAGTGTCGTGGCGGCGCCGGCAGCCGCGCGTTTGTCCTTGGCCGCCTTTTCGCGATACTCGGCAATCTCGCGCGCCTGCGCCTCGGTCTCGGTCACGTTCAGCACGTCGCCCGCTTCGGGTGTGCCGTTCAGGCCAAGAACCTCAACCGGCACCGACGGGCCAGCCTCTTTCACGCGCTCGCCCTTGTCGTTGATCAGGGCACGGACCTTGCCGTACTGCTCACCCACAACAAAGATATCGCCCTGACGCAACGTCCCGGTCTGAACCAGAACGGTCGCAACGGGGCCACGGCCCACATCCAGCTGCGCCTCGATCACAGCGCCCTGGGCGGCACGATCGGGGTTCGCTTTCAGTTCCAGGATTTCAGCTTGCAGCGCGATGGCCTCCAGCAGTTCATCCAGACCCTGCCCGGTGATGGCCGACACTTCGACATCCTGCACGTCACCGGACATCTTCTCGACGATGACCTCGTGTTGCAGCAGGTCCGTGCGCACCTTGTCAGGCGTCGCATCGGGTTTGTCGATCTTGTTGATCGCCACGATCATCGGCACTTCTGCGGCTTTGGCGTGGTTGATGGCCTCGATGGTCTGGGGCATCACGGCGTCATCCGCCGCAACCACCAGCACCACGATGTCCGTCACCTGCGCACCGCGCGACCGCATCGACGTGAATGCCGCGTGACCGGGAGTATCCAGGAAGGACAGGACAGCGCCGCCATCGGTTTTGACCTGATAGGCCCCGATATGCTGGGTAATACCGCCCGCTTCGCCTGCGACAACCTTGGCATCGCGGATCGCATCCAGCAGCGACGTCTTGCCATGGTCAACGTGACCCATGATGGTGATGACCGGCGGACGACTTTGCAGATCCTCGTCCTTGTCCACGATCTCTTTGATCACGTCTTCGACGTCGGAATCCGACACACGCTGAACACGGTGGCCGAATTCTTCGACAATCAGTTCTGCGGTGTCCGCATCAATGGTCTGGTTCTGGGTGACCATCATGCCGTTGTTCATCAGTGCCTTGACGACGTCACCGACCTTTTCGGTCATGCGGTTGGCCAGTTCGCTGACCACAATGGCCTCGGGGACCTGCACGTCACGCACAACCTTTTCACGCTCGACAGATCCGCCCATGGCTTTCTGCCGGGCACGTTCCTGCTTGCGCTTCATCGCGGCCATGGACCGTTGGCGGCCGCCCTCGCCACCAGACAGCGCCTGGTTCAGGGTTAGCTTGCCGGACCGGCGACCGCCGTCGTCGCGGCTCCGGTTGTTGGGCCGTTGATCCCGGTCCCGGTCGTTTTTCCGTGGTGTTGCAGCTGGCTGTGCCTGGCGTTGGGCCGGCTTCGCGGCCTCGGCCGGAGCAGCGGCAGCCGCCTGCGCAGCAGCGGCGGCCTCGGCAGCCTTGCGCTTTTCTTCTTCTTCCTTGGCCTTCAGCGCCTCTTCGCGTTCCCGCTCGGCGGCCTCTTTGGCTTCGGCTTCGGCCCGGCGGCGCTCGCGTTCGGCTTCGCGGGCCTTTTCCTCGGCCTGACGCTTGGCGGATTCTTCGGCTTCGCGGGCCTTGGCCGCCTGGACAGCCTTCAGACGGCGATCCATTTCCGCATCGGAAATACCGGCCGGGCGCTTGCTGGGGTCACCCCCGGCAGCACCAGCACCGCCAGCAGGTTTCGCGGCACCGGGTTTCGGCACCACGACGCGCTTGCGCTTGGTTTCGACGACGACATTCTTGGTCCGTCCGTGGCTGAAACTCTGTTTCACATTGCCCGGACGCGCGCCGCTGCGCAGACCCAAAGTCTTTTTCCCGTCAGTATCGCTCATAAAGCTCGTCTATCCTTCCCGACGGCCCTTGCCGTCGTCATTTTCGCGCACACCGCGTAAACGGTTGGCTTCCTCTACAACACGTTGCGTGAGTCCACCAGAGGCGAGCGCCCCATGTATCACAGTTTGACGGCCAAAGGCCAAACCCAACTCATCCGCTGTCAGCCAGCCGATATACGTGCCGAAATGCGGCGTACTCAGCTTGGACTTGCCACGGCCCGAACCGTCCGACGCCTGGATCAGAACCAATGCCTCTTCCATTTGAAGCATGTTCTTGACCTTCTCGTACCCGGCCACGGCACTGCCCGACTTGCGGGACAGCGCGATCAGGTCAACGACCCGCCGCGCCAACTGCTTTTCAACCTCGTCAACCAAACCGTCCGGCACCTGCACGGGTTGCTTGGCCCCCCGTGCAAACAGCTTTTTCTGGACCGCCTTGTCCAGGGCAGCCCGGTCCGCCGCAACATAGATGCCACGCCCGGGCAGTTTGCCCGCGATGTCCGGCACAATCTGTGCGTCCGGCCCAACGACGAAACGGATCAACCCATGTTTTGGTTGCACCTCGCCCGTGGCAATGCACTTGCGCTCCGGCCCATCCGACCGATCTTTCGAGGCGCCGCCGCGTCCCATCAGGCCCACCTGAGGCCTGAGATCAGGCCTCGGCCTCCTGGGTCAGCTCTTCGCCATCTTCTTCTTCGGCTTCGGCCTGCGCCTCAAGCTCGGCAGGATCGACCCAACCCAACAAAATACGCGCTGTCATAACCAGCTGCTGCGCCTCTTCCAAAGACACGTCAAAGGGTTCCAGAACACCATCGTCCTTGTGACGTTCGCCATCGACAGTTGTCCAGCCACCGGCCAGTTCCCAGTCCGCGCACGTTGCAAAATCTTCGAGGGTTTTGACGTCATCCTTGGCAAGCGCCTCAATCATCTGGGGTGTCAGTCCGTCGAATTCAATAAGGCTGTCTTCGGCTCCCATCGACCGTGCATTGTCCAGTGCAGCCTTGGCTTGGGCCTCAAGCACATCGCGGGCACGGGCCTGCAATTCTTCGGCGGTGCCTTCGTCCACACCGTCGATGACCAACAGTTCGTCCAACTCGACATAGGCCACTTCCTCAAGGTTGGTGAACCCTTCGGACACCAGCAACTGGGCAAAGAATTCGTCCAGGTCCAGATTGTCCATGAACAGCTTGGTCCGCTCCTCGAATTCCGCCTGACGACGCGCCGATTCCTCAGCCTCGGTCATGATGTCGATATCAAGGTTGGTCAACTGGCTGGCCAGACGTACGTTCTGGCCCCGACGGCCAATGGCCAACGAAAGCTGCTCTTCGGGCACCACGACTTCAATCTTGCCCGCTTCCTCGTCCAGAACCACCTTGCTCACCTCGGCGGGCTGCAACGCGTTCACAAGGAAGGTCGGCTGATCCTCGTTCCACGGAATGATGTCGATCTTTTCGCCCTGCAATTCGTTCACAACGGCCTGCACACGGCTGCCGCGCATACCAACGCAAGCCCCCACCGGGTCGATGGAGTTGTCATAGGAAATCACGGCAATCTTTGCGCGCGAACCGGGGTCACGGGCCACGGCCTTGATGTCGATGATACCGTCGTAAATCTCGGGCACTTCCATCTTGAACAGCTCGGCCATGAACTCGGGCGCGGTGCGGCTCAGGAAAATCTGCGGCCCACGTTGTTCGCGGCGCACATCCTTGATGTAGCAGCGGATGCGGTCATTCGGGCGATACGATTCGCGGCCGATCTTTTCATTGCGGCGCAGGATCGCTTCGCCGGCCCCCACGTCCACGATGACGTTTCCGTATTCTTCACGCTTGACCAGCGCGTTGATGATGGTGCCCGCGCGATCCTTGAACTCTTCGAACTGACGGTCGCGTTCGGCTTCACGCACCTTTTGCAGAATCACCTGCTTGGCGGATTGGGCAGCAATCCGGCCCATCTCGACCGGCGGGACTTCCTCGACAAAGGTGTCGCCGACCTTGGGGTCGTCCAGATATTGCTTGGCCTGCTCGACGGTGAACTCGGCCTGGTAATTCTCCAGTTCTTCATCCTCGACCACGGTGCGGACACGGGTGAATGTCGCCTTTCCGGTCTTGCGGTCGATAGAGACACGAATGTCCATTTCCGCGCCGTAGCGGGATTTCGCAGCCCGGGCGAGCGATTCTTCCATCGCCTCGACCACCAGCGCGGGGTCGATCATCTTCTCACGCGCAACAGCTTCTGCGGTTTGCAACAGCTCAAGCTGGTTTGCAGATGTAATGGCCATCAGTTGTCCTCCTCTGACCCTTCGGTCGTCTCTATCTCGTCGAAATCATCTTCGTTCAACACGCCAGCAGCTTTGCGCTGGCGCAGCATTTCCTTGATCAGCTCGTCTGTCAGAACAAGCTTGGCATCGCTCAACCACTCGAACTTCAGGCCAATTGTGCCCTCGGCCACGTTGATCAGCACCTCGTCATCCTCGACCCCGGCCAGCACGCCCTTGAAGCGACGGCGTCCGTCGATCAATTCGTCGGTTTCCAGCTTCGCCTCGTACCCTTCGAACACATCGAAATCCTTGAGGCGGGTCAGGGGCCGGTCAATCCCGGGCGACGACACTTCCAGCGTATAGGCATCCAGGATCGGATCCTCGACATCGAGTGTCGCACTCACGGCGGTCGAAATCGCCCCGCAATCGTCTACCTCAATCCCGCCCTCGGGCTTGTCGGCCATGATTTGCAGGGTCGTTTCCTTGCCGCTCATCAGTCGCACGCGCACCAATTCGTATCCCAGATCCTCGATCACCGGTGTGATGATCTCGGCCAGGCGACGGTCGATGGCTGCTTTGGCAATCAGGTCGTTGGTCATTGGTTCCTACATGTGCATCGGGCACAAAAAAACGGGCGCGCGGCCCGTCGATGTTTCCCGGTGGAGCGTCAGGTTTGGACCCCAGCGCGCCGCTGTTGAGGGGGATATACGCATGTGCCTGCGAGTCTGCAAGCCCCATGCGCCTTGGTTCAGGCCATCCACCACCGTTCTGCCATGCGCAGGTTGTCCAGGGGCCAGGATTTGCCGACAGTCACGGGCACCGTCACGGACCGGCTGGCGATATGCGTGGCGGCATGGGCGTTGGGCAAGGTCTGGAAATCGCGCGGGTCGGCATAGTCGTCCAACGCGACGGCATCCGCCACATCGACCAGCCCGTCGCGCAATGCTTCGCCGCGCACCTGATCGGCACTGAACTGCACAAACTCGACCGAATCGAACCAACCGGCACCTTGTTTCCAATGATCCGGGACACGGGTGCCGATGAAGTGCCGTCCGTCGTCCAGTTTCTGCACTTGGTACAACCCGGTGCCGGTCGCGCCCCGGATCTCAAAGCCCGGTTGGGCCAGCAAGTAGGGCAGGTTCGGGTTCGGAGCGGACAGCGAAACCTGAACCGTCAGCGTGTCCAACGCCTCAACGTCGCAGGGCAGGCCCGACACGGCAGATGCATCAAATTGCGTTCCATCATGGAACGTCACACCGTCGCGCAGCGTGAAGCGCCACACGCGCGCCTCCGCATCCGACCACCATTCAGTCGCCAACTCTCCACGCAATGTGCCATCGGCCGCAATCTCGGTCAGGTTGTCAAAGACCGTCGCGGCCACCGCCCTGTCAAACAGCACAGGCGACAACGCCGCCCGCAACCGCCCGCCCCGCTTGGGCATCGCCGATGCGCCCGTGGCCACCAGCAAAGCGGCGGCAGCACCCGAGGCAAAAAGCGCGCGGCGGTCGATCCGGGTCATTTTCCTGCGATCCTGTCCATGGTGCGCACCAGTTCAGCCGAAATTCCCGGCTCAGACAAGGCATGACCGGCATTGCGGACCATTTTCAACTCGCCCATCGGCCACGCCTGCGACAGGGCATAGGCGCTGTCGGGTGGGCAAATCATATCGTAACGGCCCTGCACAATCGTGCCCGGGATATGCTTGATCCGGCCCGCATGGGCCAGGATCTGACCGTCAAACTCCAAAAAACCCGCATTGGTGAAATAATGGTTTTCAAGCCGGGCAAAGGCACGGGCATAGTCCCCGGGCGCCTCTCCTCCAGCACCGGAAGAGTGGATCGATGCCAAGGCGTTTTCCCAGGACGACCAGGCGCGCGCAAACCGCGTTTCCATCGCGACATCTCCGGAAAAGAGACGCCGGTGGTACGCGCCTATCAGATCGCCACGCTCATCTTCCGGGATCAACCCTTCGAACCGGGCCCACACCTCGGGCCAGAACTTGCCAGCGCCACCGCCATAGAACCAATCAAGCTCGGCCTGCGTCATCAGGAACACGCCCCGCAGAACCAGGTTGCGGACACGGGCCGGGTGCGCCTCGGCATAGATCAGGGCCAGCGTGGCCCCCCATGACCCGCCAAAAACAATCCACGCATCAATATCCAACGTCTTGCGGATCAGCTCGATATCGTCGACCAGATGCCATGTCGTGTTGTTCATGACGGACGCATGCGGACGGGACCGACCGCAGCCGCGTTGATCAAACAATATTACGCGGTAATGCTCGGGATCGAAGTATCGGCGCATCGCCGGGCTGCACCCGCCGCCGGGTCCGCCATGCAGCACCACGACAGGCACGCCGTCCGGATTGCCACACTGCTCTACATAAATACGGTGACCCTGTCCCACGTCCAGCATCCGCTGATCGAAGGGATCGGTGGGCGGATACAGATATTGCACCGCGCGCTTTTGATCACTGTGTTTGTCCATCGTACCGACCTACATAGGGCTCAAGGCGCACATGAGCATACGGAGACGCAAATGCAAACGCATCAAACCACCGTTGACCCATCGGAAATCGCGAAATTTGAAGCGATGGCAGCGGAATGGTGGGACCCGAACGGGAAATTCAAGCCGCTGCACATGCTGAACCCATGTCGATTGGACTATATCACCAGCCAGATCGCCGCCGAGTTCGACAGGGATCTGACGGGGCCCGAAGCGTTCAAGGGCCTGCGCATTCTGGACATTGGATGCGGCGGCGGATTGCTTGCCGAACCCATGGCGCGCCTTGGTGCCGACGTGGTCGGGGCCGATGCCGCTGAACGGAACATCCCGGTGGCACAGGTCCATGCCGAACACTCCGGCCTCACCATCGATTACCGCCACACCACGGCCGAGGAGATGGCCGCAGCGGGCGAACAGTTCGATGTGGTTTTGAACATGGAAGTGGTCGAACACGTCGCCGATCCGCTCAGCTATCTGACGGCATGCCGGCAATTGCTGAAACCCGGCGGTCTGCACGTGTGTTCGACCATCAACCGAAACCCCAAATCCTACTTGATGGCGATCATCGGGGCCGAACACGTGATGCGCTGGCTGCCCAAGGGCACGCATGAATGGTCCAAGTTCATCACGCCTGATGAACTCTTTGACCTGATGCGCAATGCGGGCCTCGACCCTGTGGATCGAAAGGGGTTCGTGTTCAATCCGCTGACATGGGCATGGAAACTGTCGGACACGGACCTGAGCGTGAACTACGTCACGGCGTCTCTGAATCCGGCTTAGGTTTGTTCGACATCTCAACCCGCAATTGACGCAGGATCGGGAGGGTCGAACGGACACGTTCTTCGCCCAGCTTGTCGATCACGTCACTTACCATCGGGGCAATCGCACTCAGAGCCTGTTCGCGCGCCCGTTTGCCTGCCGGGCTGATGGCAACCATCTTGCGGCGGGCGTCATCCCAATCGGGGCGGATGTGAATGTACCCTGCCCACTCCAGGCGGCTCAGCGTGTTGGTCATCGCCCCCCTTGTTACATTGAAGGTTTCGGCCAGTTGCGCGGGGCTGCGCTCGCCCTCGTGCCAGGCCAGGTGGTTCAAAACCGAGAAGTGCGAGATTTCCATCCCCTTGGGCAACACACGGCTTAACCTGTTGCGGACCATCTGGTCCGCAGCCAGCACCTCGCTAAAGAGCGAAATGGCCAGGGCGTGTTTTTCCGTGCTCATGCGCCATCAGGGGCCTTCGAAGGGGCGCGCATTGTCCCGTGATGGGATGCGGCGGCGCGCCTCGGCCACCTTTTCCAAATCCATATCAAAGACATAAATGCCGGGCGCGGTCCCTGCGTCAAGTATCACCTCACCCCAGGGATCAACGACCAGGGAATGTCCATAGGTGTCCCGTGTCTTGTGGCGGGCGCTGGAATGCGTGCCTGTCTGGGCCGGAGCAATGACCCAGACCCCGCCTTCGATCGCGCGGGCGCGCAACAGGCTGTGCCAATGCGCCGCACCGGACACAGGCGAAAAGGCTGAGGGGTAGGTCAGGATGTGCGCGCCCGCCGACACAAGCGCATCCGCCAGTCGCGGAAAGCGCATGTCATAACAGACGGCCATGCCGACGGAACCAAAAGCCGTTTGCGCCACGACAGCGCGATGCCCCGGTCGGTAGCCCGAGGATTCATTAAATGTCTCAGACGCATCAATGGCCACGTCAAACATGTGTATCTTGTCGTAACGCGCAATTATGTCCCCGCGGGGACAGATCAGAAAGGACCGATTGGCAAAGCGTCCATCGGCATCATCTGTCTTCAGGGCCAGCGACCCGATCAGAATGTATATGCCGCATTCAGCGGCCGCGGTACGCAACGCATGCAACGTCGGATCGTCGTCCTCGGCATGCAAAACAGACCGCTGATGCCGGCGATTGGTCGATACGCAATTCGTGACTTCGGGCGTCAGGACAAACTCCGCCCCCATCTGCGCCGCCTGCTGCACCATTTGAACGGTCCGCGGCAGGTTCGCCATCGGATCGTCCGACACATTCAGTTGCAGCAGGGCCGCCTTCATTCAGGCAGCCAGCAAGGGGTCAAGCTTGCCTGCGCGCTCGAGTGCATAAAGATCGTCGCAACCACCCACATGTGTGTCCCCGATAAAGATCTGGGGCACGGTCCGGCCGCCATTCGCGCGCTGGATCATCTCTGCCTTGCGGCCAGGCTGGGCCAACACGTTGACCTCGGAAAAGGACACGCCCTTTTCATTCAGCAGGCGCTTGGCCGCATGGCAATAGCCGCATAGCGGAGAGGTATAGATTTCGACGGCTTTCATGGCGCGGATCCTTTCAGCGCGAATTTGAACTTTGCCGATTATCTAGGGGTCTTTGGCAACACGTGCCAGTACAGCGACGCACACCTCTGTGGCACCTGCCGCACGACAGGCCTCGGCGCACGCGGCCAAGGTGGCGCCCGTCGTCATCACATCGTCGATCAAAACAACCGGCCGGTCAATCAACCGGTGGCGGCGTTTGGGCGTGACCCGGATGGCCCCATCCAGGATTGCGGCCCGTTCGCCCTTGGACTTGCCATCCAGGGAAGGGGTGCGCCGCGGCCGGTCCAGCAGATCCGCGCAGAAGTCCCGACCGGTCATCGTGGCCAGATGTGCCGCGATCAGCGCGGATTGATTATAGCGCCGCTTGGCCAGTCGCATCCAATGCAGGGGCACCGGTGCCAGGAGTGCGTTGTCGGGTGCCATGTCATCTACGGCGTGGCGCATCCAACCGGCGGCCGGTTTTGCAATCTCTTGCCGGTCCCCATGTTTCAACCCAAGCACCAACTTGCGGCCCATGCCCGTATACAACACCGCAGCGCGCCCATGTTTCCAAGGCTTTGGCGCCTTGAGACATGCGTCGCACTGCACCACCTCATCAGCGGCGGAACCGGGCAAGGGGGTGCTGCAACTGTCGCAGACCGTCCCCCCGACAAAGGCCGTCTTGCCCCAGCAGGTGCCACAGAGGCCAAAGTCGCTGTCGACCATCTCTCCGCAGCCCAGACAACGAGGCGGGTAGATTGCGGTGAGTGCCGTTTGTAATAGCCCCATGCCTGTTCTACCTATGCCGCCATGACCCAGCCGACCCCATTGACCGACACCAAGGCGCTGGCCCGTAACCGGGCACGCGCCGATACCGGGATGCTGTTCCTGCAAGACGCCGCCCGGGACGAGGTCGAGGATCGGCTGATGATGGTTAACAAATCCTTTTCATCGGTCGGAATCGTGGCAGCGTTTCCTGCCGTGTGGCAGGGACGTATCAACGGGGCGCATATCGTGCCCGAGGGCGACGTGCTGCCGCTGGACCATGGTAAACACGATTTGGTGATCCACTCTCTGGGCCTGCATTGGGCGAATGATCCCGTTGGACAACTGATTCAGTGTCGAAGGGCCCTTGGCGCTGACGGCCTGTTACTGGCCGTCGCACTGGGCGGGCAGACACTGCATGAAGTGCGCGCCTGCCTTGCCGAGGCAGAGGTTGCGGAAACCGGCGGCCTGTCGCCTCGCATCGCCCCAATGGCGGAAGTGCGCGATCTGGGCGCCCTGTTGCAGCGGGCGGGGCTGGCGTTGCCCGTTGCAGATACGGTTCCGCTGCGGGTGCGCTATCAATCGATGTGGCACCTCATGCGCGATTTGCGGGCGATGGGCGAAGGCAACGCATTGGCAGCGCGTGTGCGAACCGGCACCCGCCGGGGCATCCTGAACCGCGCTGCCGATATCTATGCCGCCACCTTTCCCAGCGGCGATGGTGGCATCCTTGCCACTTTCGAATTGATCGTGCTGACAGGATGGGCGCCGGATGCAAGCCAACAAAAGCCGTTGCGCCCGGGATCTGCGCAGGCGCGGCTTGCCGATGTGTTGCGCACGGACGAAACGCCGCTGTCAGATTGACCTGAACGCAAATCCGTTTATCTGAGGCGCATTGCAGACCAGGAAATGACCCAGATGCTCGACACCAGCAAAACCGCGACCCGACCGGCGCACGCGGCAGACGATCACCCGGCGATACCGCCGGCGCGTGTGGGCATCCTTCTGGCCAACCTGGGAACCCCGGACAACTACGACTATTGGTCGATGCGCCGGTACCTGAACGAATTTCTGTCGGACAAGCGCGTGATCGACTACAGCGCGTGGATCTGGCAACCTTTGCTGCAGCTGATCATCCTGACAAAAAGGCCCTTTTCATCCGGCGCGGCCTACAAGTCGATTTGGAACGAAGAGGCGGGGGAAAGCCCGCTGATGACGATCACCAAGGATCAGACGGCAAAGATCAAGAAGGCGATGCATGATCAGTACGGCGATCAGGTCATGGTCGATTTCTGCATGCGCTACGGCAATCCATCAACCAAATCCAAGGTCCGCGCGATGATCGAAGCGGGGTGCCAGAAGATCCTGTTTTTCCCGCTTTACCCGCACTATGCCGGGGCAACATCAGCAACCGCGAATGACCAGTTCTTTCGCGCGTTGATGGAGGAAAAATGGCAGCCGACCACGCGCACGGTCGAGCCCTATTACCAACATCCCAAGTATATCGAGGCGCTGGCCCAGTCCATCGAACGGGCCTATGGCGCGCTGGACACGCGGCCCGACATTCTGGTGTGCAGCTATCACGGTGTGCCGCTGCGCTATCTGATGGAGGGCGATCCGTACCATTGCCAATGTCAGAAAACGACGCGCCTGCTGAAAGAGCGACTGGGCTGGCAGGACACAGAGATCACGACGACTTTCCAATCAAAATTCGGCCCCGAAGAATGGCTGAAACCCTACACCGTGGAAGAGGTTGCGCGCCTGGCTGAGACCGGTAGGAAAAACATCGCCGTATGTGCACCCGCGTTCTCTGCCGACTGCATCGAAACGCTCGAAGAGATCAACGAAGAGATCAAGGAAAGCTTTGAAGAAGCAGGCGGCGAGACGTTTACGTACATCCCGTGCCTGAACGACGACGATGCGCATATTGATGCGCTGGGCACCGTGATCCAGGAAAACCTACGCGGCTGGCTGGACTGATCGGGCCGCCACACAAATAAAAAAGGCGGCTCGCGATGAGCCGCCTTTTTCTTTTCATATTGTCCGGGACTTAGTCCGAAACAACAGCTGCAACTGCGATCAGGATCAGCAGGGGCAGGATGATGCCACCGGAAGAGCTTTGAGTCTCTTCAACGATCACGGGTGCTTCGATGATCGGCTCGGCAGGTGCGCCAGCGAATGCGGTCGAAGCAGCAGCAGTCAGTGCAGCAGCGAGAACGAGTTTTTTCATATTAACCTCCAGTTACGCGCACCAGCAAACAGCGCTGGAACGCACCCAAGACTTACCTCGTGAGTCTGTGTAAACAGCAATATCGCGCGATTGAAAACCATGTTTCAGGGACTTAGCCGCCGATCCGCCCTAATGTCGTCAAATTAGCAACACTTGCGTGCCGACGTTCGCCATCTCGTACAGCTCTTCGATATGTTCGTTGTACAGGCCGATGCATCCGTTCGAGGACCGGCGCCCGATCTTGCGCGTATCGTGGGTGCCGTGAATGCGGTAATACGTCCAGCTGAGGTGCAGCGACCGCGTGCCCAACGGGTTTTGTGGGCCGGGGCCGATATAGTCGGGCCACTCGGGATTGCGTTCCTTCATCGACGGGGTCGGGCGCCAGTCGGGCTCCGGATCCTTGAGGATGACACGGGTACGGCCCCGACGGGTCAGATCTTCGGTGAGCGGAACACTGGACGGATACAGCTTGTAGATCGTCTGCGCCTCGTTCCAGTAGTGGACCGCGCGGCTGTCGATATCAACCAGGATCGCCCCGTTTTTCAAGTTGTCGAAATAGGGCTGCCAAGCCAGTGACCGAAAGCTTGAAATATTGCGCCGCGCGCTGAGCGTCGGATCGCGGGAGGCCTGGCCTGCCGGGACGTCCTGCGCCAGCGCCGGAGCGCCGATCAGGGCTGCCGAACCGGCCAAAAAGGCCCGTCGACTTGGGGTGTTGAATGATTTCTTGGACATTGAATGCCTCTCCGATGGTGTATTCCTGCCACTCGCGCGGACAATATTGCGTGAAAGACGCAGTCGCAAATCAAACAGATGTCATCGCGCAGCATCACGCCGATGTGGGTTTGTAATGCAACTCCCGACCGGCTATCGAGTTTCAAACAATATTCAAGATGTGCAGGAACAATGCGTAAACTCTCGGTTCTTCTGGTCGCTCTTTTGACACTTGCCGCATGTGCCACACCACCTGCCGCGCCATCGCGCGGTGAAGATGGCAGGCCTTTGCCCAAGCTGTACCGCATTCGGGGCAATGACACGGCCAAGCTTCAGTTCCGTATGCTGGATTCGGTGAATGCGCTGCGCAGTGCGCAAGGGGCCGCGCCGGTCACCTTGAACCCGCAACTGAACGCCGCCGCCGCGACCCATTCGCGTGACATGTCGCTACAGAATCGCCCCTGGCATTTCGGATCCGACGGGTCGTCTCCCATCGATCGGTTGCAGCGGGTTGGATACACGGGCAGCCTTGTGGGCGAAAACATTTCGGAAACCTACGAGACCGAACTTGAGACACTGGCCGCCTGGATGGAGCAGCCCGATACGCGCCGCACGATTCTGTCGCCCCAGGCCGCAGATATGGGATTTGCCTGGTTTCAGGAACAGAATGGCAAGATCTGGTGGACCATGGTCATGGGCAATCCGAACAACACGCCGCTGATCCCCGAAGCAAACCCATCCGCATCCCGTCTGGTGCCGCCCGATCCGGCAGAGGCCGATGTCGAAACCGCCATCGACGATACGCAAGAGGACGTGGTGATTATCACCACGCCCGCATCCGGCACCTGATCAGGCGTTGATCTGTATCGGGGTGCCGTTGCGCACCATGGCGTAAACATCTTCCATTTCGGTGTTGGTCACCGCGATGCAGCCCCAAGTCCAGTCTTCGCGCCTGCGTTTTAAGGGGCTGGAATTGCCATGGATAAAAATGTCGCCACCCGGTGGCTTGCCCAAAGCAGCCGCTTCGGCGCGGTCACGCGCGTTCGGGTACGAGATGCCCAACGACAGATAGAACTGGCTGTTGGGATTGCGGCGGTCGATGATGTAGTTTCCTTCCGGAGTGCGCCCGTCCCCTTCAAAGAACTTGTCGCCGATGGGCGCGAACCCCAGATCGATATCATAGTCCTTGAGCACCTTGTCATTGTGCAAAAGATACATCCGCCGGGCTTCCTTGTTCACCACGACATAGGTGACCTCGGGGCCGTTATACGTTTTGAATTTGCTTGAGGATGAACACGCACCCAGCCCCACGGCTGCCGCCCCGCCCATCACAAGATGTCTGCGTTTCATGAAAGTCCTGTCCCAATAGTCGTTTTTGTATTTGGGCGGGAAAGTACCACGCATTGCAACGGCCCGCATAGCGGGTTTTTGGCCGCAGGGATCACCAGCGCGTGATCACTTGTCCTTAAGCTGCGCCTCGATCGCTTCGAGCCGTTTGAGAACCTCGTCACGGTAGCTGTCAGTGGCCGCATTGCTTTCTTCGGCATGGGCGTCCTGCATCGAATTGACGATCAGGCCGACCAACAGGTTCACCACCGCAAAGGTCGTGACCATGATGAAGGGCACAAAGAACATCCAGGCGTAGGGATAAACCTCCATCACCGGGCGGACAATGCCCATGGACCAGGATTCCAGCGTCATGATCTGAAACAGGGAATAGGCACTCTGCCCCAGATCGCCGAACCAGTCGGGAAAGCTGCTGGCAAACAACTTTGTTGCCATGACGGACCCGATGTAAAAGATCAACGCCATCAACAGGAACACGCTGCCCATGCCGGGCAGGGCGGTGACAAACCCCTCGACCACGCGGCGCAGGCTGGGCGCGACCGAAATCACCCGCAGAACGCGCAAGATACGCAGCGCCCGCAGCACCGAAAGGGCACCCGCGCTCGGGATCAACGCGATGCCGACGATGACGAAGTCAAAGATATTCCAGCCATTGCGGAAAAAGCGCCCGCGATACGCGATCAGTTTCGCAATAATCTCTGCCGTGAAGATGCCAAGACAAATGCGGTCGATGGCAATGATCAGACCGCCCGCCACCGACATCGCCGCCTTCGAGGTTTCAAGCCCCAGCGTTATGGCGTTCAGAATGATGATCGCCATGATGGCATTTGTGACGCGCGGGCTTTCCAGCCATGTCGCAAGGGCAATTCGATCCATGGGTCGTCTCCTTCAGGCGGCGATATGGGACAGACGGAACGCACCGACAAGTTCCACATGCGCAGACCAGCGGAACTGGTCCACCGGTTGCACCCATTCCAGATCATATCCGGCCTTACAAAGTGTTTCGGCATCGCGGGCAAAGGTCTGCGGGTTGCAGGATACGTGGGCGATCACCGGAACCTGCGCCTGCGCCAATTCGGCAATCTGCGCGGCAGCCCCGGCACGCGGGGGGTCGATCACGACCGCATCGAATTTTGACAGCTCATCCGGCAGCAACGGGCGGCGAAACAGATCGCGGGATTCCGTCGTGACACGCTTCAAACCCTGCGCCTGTCGCCACCCGGCATCCAGCGCCGCCATCATGTCATCCCCGGATTCTACGGCGTGCACCTCTGATGCTTCTGCCAGGGGCAGCGCAAAGGTGCCGCACCCGGCAAACAGATCGACAACCGACTTGGGTGATCCAACGATGTCACGCACAAGGTCCGTCAGTGTTTGCTGCCCGTGCGCCGTCGCTTGCAAAAACGCGCCCGGCGGTGGGACGACGCGTGCATGTCCCATCCGCTGCGTGGGTGGCACACGCATGCCAATCGTTTCATCGTCCCAGCTGAGGCGCGCAAGGGCGTGTCGTTCGCACAAAGCAGCCAGACCAACCCGCAGCGGGCCATCCAGCGGCTTGCCGCCCGAGACGGACACATCCAGACCTTCGACGCTTTCGGTGACCGTCACCGACAACGCCCCTTTGCGGCTGGCACCAGCCAGGGCCAGATCATCGGCGACGGGGACGCCCTGAAGCAAACCGGGGGTCACCAGAATGCAGTTGGGGATCGGGACAATCGTATCGGATTTGCGTCCGTAAAACCCGGCCATCGCACCTTTCTTTGTACGTCGGGCAGCAAAGGTTGCGCGCCGACGCGAACGGTCCGGCGATGTCAATGTGGATCGAACATCAGTCTCTAAACCGTGCAACTTCAGGGTGTCTACAACAATGTCCCGCTTCCAATCGGCAACAAGTTCATCAGCGCCATGCTGCATCTTGCATCCGCCACACGATCGAAAATGCGGGCAGGGGGGTGCCACACGCAGTGGCGAAGGAACATCGATCCGAATATCCGTGAGGGTCGCGCCATCCAGCGTGCCGGTCACCTCTTCGCCCGGCAGGGTCATGGGGGCAAAGATGGGCCCGGACGCGATACCATCGCCCTGGTGCCCCAATCGTTCAATCGTCACTGTTGTCATGGTCCAAGGCCTACCCGCGCAGGGCAGCAAGCAAAAGCCCTATTCCGCCGCCTGGGTGCTGATGAAGCCGCCCGATTGCCGCTGCCAGTACCGCGCATACAGGCCGCCTTTTGCCAAAAGCGCATCATGCGGACCTTCCTCAACCACGCGGCCCTGATCCATGACGACGATGCGGTCCATCTCGGTCAATGTGGACAGGCGGTGAGCGATGGCCAAGACGGTTTTACCCCTCATAACGCGGGACAGGGCGGATTGGATTGATGCCTCCACCTCGCTGTCGAGCGCGCTTGTCGCTTCGTCCAGAACCAGAATGGGCGCGTCCTTGAGGATGGCGCGGGCCAATGCGATCCGTTGGCGTTGACCACCCGATAGTTTCACACCGCGTTCGCCCAGATGCGCGTCATATCCGGTACGTGCACGGTGGTCTTTCAGATCAAGGATGAAATCATGCGCTTCGGCCTTCTGCGCGGCGGCGACCATGTCCTCCTCGCTTGCATGCGGTCGGCCATAAAGGATGTTCTCACGGGCCGAGCGATTGAACATCGCCGTTTCCTGCGTGACCATGCCAATATTGTGCCGCAAACTGTCCTGTGTGACCTGACGGATATCGTTGCCGTCAATCAGAACGCGGCCACTTTCCCCTTCATAGAGACGCAGAAGCAGCGATACCAACGTCGACTTACCCGCCCCTGACGCGCCAACGATACCTACCTTTTCACCGGGTGCGATACGCAGTGAAATGCCGTTGATGCCGCCCGTTTCGCGCCCATAGCTGAAGGTGAGATTGTCGAACACAACCTCGCCCGTGACGTCATCCAGTGACTTTGCGCCGTCGATATCCTGTACGCGGTTGCGCGGGGTCAGCGTGCGTATCCCATCCTCGACCTCGCCGATGTTGGAATAGATGGCCATCAGCGTAAAGCTGACCCAGCCTGTCATCTGTGCGATGCGAATGGCGATGGCACCGGACGCAACAATGTCCCCCGGCGTCGCGATGCCTTGTCGCCACATCAGGATCGTGCCGCCCAGCAAGAACACCGGCAGCAACCCCGCAAGCGTCATCAGCGCAAAGCGGAAGCCCGCGGAGAGGATGCCAAAATCCACGGCGGTCTTGCGGAAACTGCCCATGGCGCCCAGCGCGGCCTGATCTTCGTGATCATCATGGGCAAACAGCTTGACCGTCTTGATGTTGGTGATCGTATCCACCACCTGACCAGACACCATCGCCCGCGCCGCGGCCCGCGCGGCCGACCGTTCGCGAATGCGCGGCAAGTACCAGCGGATGAGAGCAAAATACGCGATCAACCAAACCGCAAACCCAGTCGCGACGCGCCAATCAATGGACAGCAGCAGCAGCGTGGATCCAACCAGCGAAGCCAAAGCAAACGCAATGACGTTGATGAACTCCGACACCACATCGGTGACAGCGCGCGCAGCCTGCATCTGCTTTTGTGCAATGCGCCCGGCAAAGTCGTCATCAAAGAACGTGACCGATTGGCCCAAGGTCCAGCGGTGCAAACGGGACAGAACCAAGGGGTTCACGTTGGGCATCACGATGATCGAGTTGGTGGCTGAACTCAGCCCGAACAGGATGGGCCGGGCGATCAGGAAGAATGCAAGCGCACCGGCAATAAGCCCAATGTTAGTGACGGAAAAGAACCCGTCCGGGCCAAGTTGCACTGTCGCATCAATGACCATGCCAAGGATCAGGGCGGTCCCCGCCTCAAGCGCGCCCGCCGCAGCCGAACAGATGGCGGCAAGCCAAAGAGCGGGCCAAGCACCGGACAAGCACCAGAGCATAAAGGGCCACAGCGCCTGAGGCGGTGGCCCTTCGGCACGCCGGAAAGAGTCGATCCAGTCAGATATCTTCACTCGGCCGCCTCGGTCGCTATGAACCCGCCGGATTGGCGCGCCCAGAACTCGGAATATAGGCCGCCCTGCGCCAAAAGCGCGTCGTGCGACCCATCCTCGACAACTTTTCCGCCGTCCAGAACAAGAATGCGATCCATCTGGGCAATCGTGGACAGGCGGTGGGCAATGGCGATTACGGTTTTGCCCTCCATCATCTGGTACAGCGTGTCCTGAATGGCCGCTTCGACCTCGCTGTCGAGCGCGCTGGTGGCTTCGTCCAGGACAAGGATCGGCGCGTTTTTCAGGATAACACGCGCAAGCGTGATCCGCTGCCGCTGTCCGCCAGACAGTTTTACACCGCGTTCACCCACTTGCGCATCGTAACCGCCGCGCCCTTCGGGATCAGCGAGATCAACGATAAAGTCATGCGCCTGCGCCTGACGGGCTGCGGCCATCATCTCATCCTCGGTTGCGTCTGGGCGGCCATAGAGGATGTTGTCGCGCACGGACCGGTGCAAAAGTGAACTGTCCTGTTGGACCATCCCGATGTTCAGTCGCAACGAATCTTGCGTGACGGCAGCGATATCCTGCCCATCGATCCGGATCTGACCGCTTTCGGCGTCATAGAACCGCAACAGCAGCTTCACGAGCGTCGACTTGCCCGCGCCGGATCGGCCAACGACACCGACCTTTTCGCCCGGTTTGATGACGGTCGAAATGGCGTTCAGACCACCACTGCCCCGGCCATAATGGTGCGTCAGGTCAACCAGTTCGATTTCGCCGTCGCGCAGTTTCAACGGTTTGGCGTCCGGGACATCCACCAGCGTGACGGGCTGGGCAATCGTTTCCATCCCTTCGGAAATAACGCCCAGATTCTGAACCAACGACGTCATTGCCCACATGATCCAATATGTCATGTTGTTCAGGCGCAGCGCGATGGTCAGCGCCGCCGCCACCATGCCTTCGGTGGTGAACCCGCCAATCCACAACCAGATCGCAAGCGCGCCCATCGACACGATCATCGCAGCATTCAGGAGGGTCAGGGACACATCCATTTTCACCACGATGCGCATTTCTGTCATAAAGGTCTGCCGCGCTGTTTCGATGGCATCCTTGGCATAATCGATCTCACGGTCATGGTGCGCGAACATCTTGACCGAATGGATGTTGCTGTAGCTGTCGACGACGCGACCGGTGATGGCACTGCGGGCATCCGAACTGGCCTTGGATGCGGGCCCGGCACGCCGGATCACCCAGCGCAACAGCAACAGATACCCCAAAATCCAGAAGATCAGCGGCAAAGCCAACCATAAGTCAAAGCTGATCAACAGAATGACCGCCCCCACAACCGAGGTCACAAAGAACGAGCCGGCATCCAGCACCTGGAACATCGCCTCTCCCGTTGCGGGCGGGGTCTGCATGATGCGGTTGGCAATCCGTCCGGCAAAGTCATCCTCGAACCAACCAACAGATTGGCGCAGCACGTGCCGGTGCGACCGCCAGCGGATCAAAGTGCCAAGGTTGGGCATGATCGTGTTGTGCAACAGGGCCACATCGACAAGCCCAAGCAGCGTACGCAGGATCAGGACCCACCCGGCGACCAGCATGAATTCAAGGCCATATTCCGGAATGATCTGTTCCGGCACGCCCTGGGCCAGCAGGTCGACAATTCGGGCAACGTACCAAATCAGCAGGATTTCCCCGAAGGCAACCACGGTACTGAAGACAAAGGTGATCGCAATCACCCAGCGAAACGGCTTTAGATACGCGCGCAGAAACGGCCACAGCTTGGTCGGCGGCGTGTCGGTTTCGGTATAGGGCTGGTAAGGATCGACGAGCGATTCAAAGAACTTGAACATGACGGGGTCCGTAGAGGGAAGGTGCAACAGGTACGTGACGCGGGCGATTTGCCCGGCGCGCCACAGGGGCGTTCAGCGACGATTAGGCGTCGTTCCAGATCCCGCGTACCATCTTGCTCTCCATCAGGTTCGCTTATGACATAGCGCTGGACCGGACAAATGTCACGGGGTCAGCAACTGTCGTTTCGTTTTGGTCAGGTCAGACGCCAGCCAAAGCTGTTTGAGACGCCGCAGTTCAGCCCCCAGATCCACCCCCGCAAGATGCGGTAAATCGGCAGCACTTATGGGAAAAACAGCGTCTGCGCCCAAGGCGACCTGATCCAGCGCACCTTGCGCAAGCGGCGCATTTTCATAAGCGGATCGCAGCAAAATTGCCGCCCGGCCGGTGGCCTTTCCCCCAATGTGGCCGATGGCCTTGGGCGTGTCCGATGACGCCGAAAGCACCCGGATCGAATCGAGGTGGCGCTGATCACTGCGGGACAGGCGCAGCCGTTGCGCCACGTCCTGCCCGCCCAGCGCGGCCAGCCGTCCCATCGGATCAACGGGCACTGCGTTGGCCGTCTCCAGATGCACATAGGGGCCTACAAGTATGGGGTCAGCGCCCGGCAGAACTGCGGTCAAGACGCCCACCTGCTGCATGACGCAAAGGGCGGGAAAAGGATCTGGCGCGGCCATGAGTTTGAGCATTTCCGCACCGACACGTTCGGCCGACAATGTCTGTAACCCATCCAGGTTGGCAGATATCCCGGCAAGTGCATCCGCATCCCAACCTGCATGTGCCGGAGCGTATTGAGCGCTGAACCGGAAATAGCGCAAGGTTCGCAAGTAGTCCTCGCGGATGCGTTGACCGGCATCGTCGATGAACCGGACATGCCGCCTTTGCGCATCGTCATACCCCTGGACCGGATCGGTGATCTGTCCGTGCCGATCCGCGTAAAGCGCGTTCATTGTGAAATCACGCCGCCGCGCATCTTCGGCGATGTCATTGGAAAAGGCGACAACGGCGCGGCGCCCATCCGTCGCGACATCCTTGCGAAAAGTGGTCACTTCGAATGCGTGATCGTGGGCGATGACCGTCACGGTGCCATGGTCGACGCCTGTCGGCACGCAGCGAAACCCGGCATCCGTGCAGACCGTCGTCGTTTGGTCCGGTGTTGCATCGGTTGCGATGTCGATGTCGGTGATGGGCACACCCATGACGGCGTTGCGGACACAGCCGCCCACGAAATACGCCCGAAACCCCGCCTGTTCGAAAACGGTGCACAGGGACTGGGCCGACAAGTCGGTCAAAAAACCCGTATCAGGGTCTAATCCCTGGGCAACAATTCGGTCCATGCCCGCAATATACGCGCGGTCGCACCCCAGATGTAATAGGGTCCGTAAGGCACCGTGTAATACTTGCGGTTCTGGCCGCGCCAGTGTCGCGCTTCGACCACATAGTTCGTAGCAGTCAAGACATGTGACAGGGGCACGCGAAACACTTCGGACACTTCGCCAGCTTCCGGGACGGCTTCGAACTTGCCTTTGACCAATGCAACCACAGGCGTGACCGTGAACGAGGTCACCGTCTCGTGGGGCGCAAAGGTGCCCAGAACGTCGACATTGCTGTCGTCCAATCCAATCTCTTCCCGTGCTTCGCGCAGGGCAGTGGCAATCAGGTCCGCGTCGCCGTCATCGCGTTTGCCACCGGGAAAGGCGATTTGGCCGGGATGGTGTTTCAGGGCAGACGACCGCTTGGTCAGGATCAGCTCATACCCGTGATCACCCTGAATGATCGGCGCGAGAACAGCAGCAGGGCGCAGTTTGCGACCCGCGGGCAGTACCACACCGCTGTTCAGGTCAAAATCGGAAGAGGCGGCGCCGGATTGCGCCAGCGCCGACCGTGTCTGGTCAAGAAGGTCAGGCACCGTCCTGGGTTTCCGCCTCGAAGCCGACGGTCGCCGGGTCCAGATCGTAATGCGCGCCACAGAACTGGCAGTCTGCCGTTACGCGCCCCTCGTCCGTCGTCATCTTTTCGATATCACGGGCCGAATAGATCGACAGGCTTTGGCGCACGCGATCTTCGGAACAGGTACAGCCGAAACGCACCGGCTGCGCGTCGTAAACGCGGGGTGCTTCTTCGTGGAACAGACGCAAAAGCAAATCGTTTGGCGCCAGTTGCGGGCCAATCAGTTCCATTTCTTCGACTGTGTCCAACAGGATGTTCACGCGATTCCAGTTGTCCGATTCGTCGCCATCCAGCAGATCGTCGCTCCGCAACACGTCACCAGTTCCCTCAGACGTGGCCGCGAAGGGTGACGCCTTGGGCATGTGCTGCAGCATGATGCCGCCGGCCCGCCAGCGTTCCGGCGCACCGGGTTCGATCGACTTGCCAAAGCTGAGCTGGAACCGGGTGGGCAACTGCTCGGACTGTGCGAAATACGTCTCTGCACAGGCGGCCAACGAAGTACCGTCCAGCGGTGTAATCCCCTGATAGGGTGTCATGCCGGTCCCCTGGTCGATCATGATGGCAAAGTACCCCTCGCCCACCTGGTCAAACGGGGCGCCGTCGGTCAGCCGATCGCGATCAAAGCTGGCATAGGCGCGGATCTTGGCCACGTCGCCATCCTTTTCCGGACCGTAATAGTCGGTGGCGATCATGCGCACCGGGCCCTTGGACTGCACCTGAAGCGACAGCTTCCAGCGCAGTTTGATGGTCTGACCGATCAGCGCCGTCAGCAAAGCCATTTCGGCGACAAGCGCTTCGACCTGCGCGGGGTAATCATGTTGTTTCAGGATGCCATCCAACACTCCGTCCAGACGCGCAACGCGTCCGCGGATGTCGGAAGCATCAAGTTGGAATGGCAGGACGGTATCGTCCCACGCGAGTTGCGAACCGAGTGTCATTGGGGTTTCCTTTGGTGCCAGTCATTGGCATATCGCGTCTATATAGGATAGCGCGCAGAAACTGAAAGGGGGGGACACGATCCGACGGATTGGCACACCGCCCGACCCCAAACGGCGCTATACGCTGCGCCCCGGCGCCTACGCGATTCTGCCGCGAGGATCGTCCGTTCTGCTGACTTTCCAAAGCGCGCCGGAGCCGGAGTTTCAACTGCCCGGCGGCGGTATCGACCCGGGCGAAAGCCCCTTGCAGGCATTGTATCGCGAAGTGGTCGAAGAAACGGGATGGCGTATCGCGGCGCCGCGCAGATTGGGGGCGTTTCGGCGCTTTACCTATATGCCGGAATACAACCTCTGGGCAGAAAAGATGTGTCATATCTTCGTGGCGCGTCCTGCACTGCGCCTGAGTGACCCGATCGAGCCGGACCACAGCGTCGCCTGGTTGGCAGCCCGGGATGCCGTGGCGGCTGTCTATAACGACGGGGACCGCGCGTTTCTGCGGCACTACTTCGCCTGATCGGCGCCATGGTATTCAAACAAGATGCCAGAAACATCATCGGGAAATGTGGCTTCGCCCGCAAATTCGGTCAGTCGCCATAGCAGCGCTTCGAAGAACGGCGGGCCCGTCACCTCGGCCAGATCGTGCATCATCTCGGCAAGCCCCGCTTCTTGCAGCATCTCTCCGTCCGTGCCGGGGCATTCGGTCACTCCGTCCGACAACAACAGGATCCGGTCACCCGCTGCAAGCTGAGCTTCGAACTGGGTGAAGGAAATGCCGGACATCAAACCCACCGGAAAGCCACCCGGCCCATCCTGTTCGATTGTGCCGTCCGCGCGCTGAACGGCGGGATGTGGATGACCGGCCTGCGCCATACGTACATGGCCGGTTGCCAGGTTCACATCCGCCAAAAGCAGGGTGAAGTAATGTTCGGTCTCCATCTCGTCGAGGACAAGGTCATTCAGTGTCTCGATCACTTGTTCCGGCGGGAGAAACGCATAGCTGCCATCCTCCAGCCGCTCCAAAGCGACGTTCTGGTCGGGTGCTGCAGCGGACAGGTATCCCGCCAACCGCGCTGTCATCAGGGCCGAACTGATCCCATGGCCGGACACATCGATGGAATACAGACCAAGATGACCGGCCTGCGCGGGAAAAAACCCAACAAGGTCACCACCGACGTGGCCGCTTGACCGCAACATCAGGCTCAGATCGGCGGTTTCGAAAGACTTGTGCCGTTCCCGAACCAGCGACTGCTGAAGTTTCTTGGCCTCTTGCAGATCGCTGTCCAGCGAATCGTAAACCCGTTGCAGTTCATCCAGCGTGTCGGTGATCAGACGGTTCTTTTCGGTCAGCTCGCGTTGCATCTGGAGAATGCGCTCGCCCGCCGCGATCCGGGCGCGCAGCTCATTTGCGTCTACGGGTTTGGTCACAAAATCGTCCGCGCCAGCCTCAAGGCCCATGGCGATCTCGGCCTTTTCGCTTTTTGAAGTCAGAAGAATGAAATACCCGTATTTGTCCTGGCTGAGTTTGCGAAAGGCGTCGCAAAACTCCAACCCGTTCATGCCCGGCATCATCCAGTCGCTAAGCACAAGGTCAGGCGACACTTCCTTGCACATCTCCAACGCTTCTTCGCCGGACCCGGCCTCGTGCACCTCAAACCCCCAGCGTTTGACGGAACTGGACAAAATCTTGCGCTGTAGCCGACTGTCATCGACAATCAACACCCGATGCAACGCACCGGGGTCCTGCTGTGCCGGAGTTTCCTCCCGCTGGATCAATTCAACGCTCATCTTGCTGTGTGTTCCAACTGCTCGGGAGGGTGATAGGCGGCCCCACTTAACACCGGGTGAAGCACACATTCCGTTTGCCTAAAGGTTTAACGATCACCATTCCTTAACGGTGCCCGTGGTCAAACCGCCATCGTACGAACGGAGGCACAGATGATTGACTGGGACCGTGTCAGCACATTGCGCGCTGAAATAGGCAAGGAAGACTTCGAAGAGGTTGTTCCGCTCTTCATAGAAGAGGTGACGGGAATCATTGATGGGTTGCGCGATGACCCCGACCTCTCTCGGCTCGAAGAGGACCTGCATGCGTTGAAGGGCAGCGCCCTGAACCTTGGCTTTACCGATTTTTCAACACTGTGCCATCTGGGCGAGGCGATGTCAGCCAAGGGCAACGCCGCGGATGTCGATGTGCCCGCGATTGTCGACAGTTTCGAAGCATCAAGAGCCGCGTTTACATCAGGGTTGGCAAACGGGCAGGCCGCCTAGATCACGAACTGCGCCAGTGTCTCATCATTGGTTATGTCCGTGTAAGTGAACCCACCCGCATCCAACTCTGACAGGAACCGGTCAAAATTTTCCGGTCGCCTTGTTTCGATGCCAATAAGGACGGATCCGAAATTTCGGGCCGACTTCTTCAAATACTCAAACCGGGCGATATCGTCGTCCGGGCCAAGGATGTTCAGGAAATCCTTCAAGGCGCCAGGCCGCTGCGGCATACGCAGGATAAAGTACTTTTTGACACCCGAATACCGTTGTGCACGCTCTTTTACCTCAGGCAACCGTTCAAAATCAAAGTTGCCGCCAGAGGTCACGCAGACAACGGTCTTGCCCCGAATGTCATGCGCGATATCCTTCAGGGCCTCGATCGCAAGGGCACCGGCGGGTTCAAGGACGATCCCTTCGATATTCAGCATGTCGATGATCGTGGTGCAAATGCGGTCTTCGGGGATGTCGATGATATCGGACGGGTCCGCGGATTGCAGGCGTGCAAAGGTGCGTGCACCAATCGTCGCCACCGCGGCCCCGTCAACAAACGTATTGATCGGAGACACATCGATCGGGGCACCTGTCGCAATTGCGCGGGCCAGGGACGGCGCGCCTGAAGGCTCGACAAATGTATAGCGCACGCGATCTTCGAAATAGCTGCGCGTGCCCGCCGACAATCCTCCACCGCCCACGGGCAGAACGAT
Source organism: uncultured Tateyamaria sp. (assembly GCF_947503465.1). NCBI lineage: Bacteria > Pseudomonadati > Pseudomonadota > Alphaproteobacteria > Rhodobacterales > Roseobacteraceae > Tateyamaria > uncultured Tateyamaria sp. Next base: position 2,448,702 of record NZ_CANNDN010000001.1, read on the forward strand.
GTGATCCGGCAGACGGTTCAATTGCGCCTCGATCTCGACCGCGACCGAGGCCTGGCCTTCAATCACGTCCTCATCATCAAAGGGCGACAGGAAATGCGCGCCCGCTTCAGCACAAAAGGCTTGGGCAGACGCCAACGTGTCATCAAAGTAGTCGCCGGTCAGACGCACCTCGACATGCGCGCCTCCAAACATCTGGGTCTTCATGATTTTCTGCTGTGGGGTCGTCACTGGCATGAAAATCACGCCCTGCACACCGAAATGCTTGCACATGAAGGCGACGCCCTGTGCATGGTTCCCCGCACTGGCACAGACAAAGACGGCGCTGTCGGTCATCACCTTGCGCATTGCATTGAACGCGCCGCGCAACTTGTAGGACCGGACCGGGCTCAGATCCTCGCGTTTTAGCCAGATGTCTGCGCCGAACCTTTCCGACAGCACCTCGTTCCGCAACAGGGGCGTGGCCGGAAACACCGCGCGCATGGCCTGTTCTCCGGCGCGTGCATCGTCCTGGAAGCTCATTCATTCACCCCTTGGCGGCAATCCCATTGACCTAGCCGTGCCGCTCGTGCGGGTCAATCTTGCCCCTGTTCGCCAAAACGGCTATCGGCAGCCAACTCTTGCAAGGGAAGACAGATGATGAGCGCACCCAAGAAAGTTGTGCTGGCCTATTCCGGCGGCCTCGACACTTCGATCATCCTGAAATGGCTGCAAACGGAATATGGCTGCGAGGTCGTGACCTTTACTGCCGATCTGGGCCAGGGCGAGGAACTGGAACCTGCACGCAAGAAGGCCGAGATGATGGGCGCTTCGGCCATCTATATCGAGGACGTGCGCGAAGAATTCGTGCGCGACTTTGTCTTCCCGATGTTCCGCGCCAACGCGCTGTACGAAGGACTGTACCTGCTGGGCACGTCCATCGCGCGCCCGCTGATCTCAAAACGGCTGGTCGAGATTGCTGCGGCCGAGGGGGCAGATGCCGTGGCGCACGGCGCAACCGGCAAGGGCAACGACCAGGTGCGGTTCGAACTGGCCGCCTACGCGCTTAACCCCGAAATCAAGGTGATCGCCCCCTGGCGCGAATGGGATTTGACCAGCCGGACCAAGCTGATCGACTTTGCAGAAAAGAACCAGATCCCGATTGCCAAGGACAAACGCGGCGAAGCCCCCTTCAGCGTGGACGCGAACCTGCTGCACACCTCGTCCGAGGGCAAAGTGCTGGAGGACCCGGCTGTTGACGCACCCGACTATGTTTACCAGCGGACCGTCGCGCCCGAGGATGCGCCCGAAACGCCCGAATACATCGAAATCGGGTTCGAAAAGGGCGATGCAGTCTCTATCAACGGGGAAACGATGTCTCCGGCCACGGTTCTGACCAAGCTGAACGAACTGGGCGGAAAGCATGGCATCGGTCGTCTGGACCTTGTCGAGGGTCGGTTTGTCGGGATGAAATCGCGCGGCATCTACGAGACGCCGGGCGGCACGATCCTTCTGGAAGCGCATCGCGGGATTGAACAGATCACCCTTGACCGAGGTGCTGCGCACCTCAAGGACGAACTGATGCCACGTTATGCCGAACTGATCTATAATGGTTTCTGGTTCTCGCCCGAGCGTGAAATGCTTCAGGCCCTGATCGACAAAAGCCAGGAACACGTGACCGGCACTGTGCGCCTGAAGCTGTACAAGGGTCTGGCGCGCACGGTTGGCCGTTGGTCCGATCACAGCCTTTATTCCGAAGCGCATGTGACGTTCGAGGACGACGCGGGCGCTTATGATCAGAAGGATGCCGCAGGGTTCATTCAACTGAACGCGCTGCGCCTGAAACTGCTGGCAGCGCGCGACCGGCGGCTCAAGTGATCTTGTGCGCGGCGAGTGCCTGGTAACGGGGCATCGCCGCGTCTGCCAATTCGGCATAACGCCCGGTCAATTGTGGCAATGGCCCCTCGGCCCCATCGAATCCGGTGGATGCATGCACGGCGTTATACCAATGTGCCGCCCAAACACCGTCTGCGGCATGACCGCCAGCGGGCCAGTTCAGCATGTTCGGCGTCCAGGGAATACCAAGCGCATGACAGAGAAGTTGTAACATTCCGGCCGGGTTCGCCCGAATATCGGCCGAGTCGATGACGATGCCGCCGCCGACCTGGTCAAAGATGCGCGCTTGTTGCTCAAATCCCAAGTCGTCCAGTACCGGCGCCTCGCGTTTCCGGGCATAGCTGGCAATGACACGCGCCGGATGACGGATCAGAAACACATGCGTCACGTGGTCCATCCAACGTCCACTCCAGCTGGACAGCATGTGATGGGTCATGTGTTTCTGATAAAAAATAGGCTCTGATACAGGAGAAATCAGCGAATTCGCCACGGCTGCCGGGTCTTGCGCCTGTGACGCCAACACCTCAGCACGCATAGGGTGATCGACGCCAGTTGCGGCCAGATAGGCTGCGTAAAACGGCTCGTCCACCACGCGCGTGTCGCCGCGCGCTGCAAAGCTGTACATCATCGCGGTCGACAGGTTTCGCGGCCCCGACCACATGGCAATTCTTGTCGTCATGATCGCACGCTATGTCCGTTTGACAGGATGGTAAATCATCTCACGCTTGCGCGACCTCTCTGTCCTGTGAGTTGAGCCTTCCGCGGCTTTGGGTAGTTTCAGACCAAAGAGGAGACATGCCATGACATCGCTTCGCACTTTGAAAACCATATCGCTGGGCCTGATGATCGCTCTCGGGTTGTTGGCGCAATCGAAAACCAGCCACGCGCAGCAACTGGAAACCATCACCGTGGCCGGTGGGTGTTTTTGGTGTGTGGAGGCTGATTTTGAAAAAGTTTCCGGTGTGACCGAGGCCGTGTCCGGTTTTGCCGGAGGATCCGTTGCCAACCCGACCTACAAGCAGGTCGTGAGTGGCCGCACCGGCCATTACGAAGCGGTTCAAATCACCTATGACCCGTCCAAAGTGTCTGCGGAAACGCTGTATGACCTGTTTTTCCGGTCCGTCGATCCGACCGATGCGGGTGGACAATTCTGTGACCGCGGTGACAGCTATCGCACCGCCATTTTTGCTTCCCCCGATCAAAAGGCCGCCGCTGAGGCGGCAAAAGCCGAAGCGCAGGCAGACCTGGGGCAGACCATCGTGACGCCCATCCTGGACGCAGCCGAATTCTACCCCGCAGACGGTTATCATCAGGATTACTATAAACAGTCGGGCCTGATCCTGACGCGGTTTGGGCCCAAGTCCAAGGCCAACGCGTACAAGGCATATCGGGAAGCCTGCGGGCGCGATGCGCGGGTCAAACAACTATGGGGTGATGCCGCGCCCTTTGCCGGAAGCTAGCCGAACCTTGCATCCTCGATCTCTTTGAGGTCGGGGATTACGTCGGCTGTACCAAGACGCGTCACCATCAATGCGCCCGCTTGCGTCGCCAGATCCAGCGCCTGACGCATGGGCATGCCCCGATCCAGACCCGCGACAAGAAAGCCGGTGAACGTGTCGCCCGCGCCCGTGGTGTCCACCGGCGTGACAGCAAGTGCTGGCACATGAACTTCGTTGCCGGAGGGACCAAGCCAAAGACACCCATCTGCGCCAAGCGTCACGACGACATCCGCAATGCCCAATGCGTGCACGGGACTGCCCAGCGCCTCTTCCAACTGCCCGGCCTCGACCTGGTTCAAAACCAGAAGGTCAATGAAGGGCAGTATGTCGCGCACGGCCTCGGCTTCGAAAGGGGCCGCTGCATAGACAACTTTCAGGCCCAGCTGTTTGGCCATCTCTGCGCCGACGCGCTGGCCGTTGGTTTCATTTTGGATAAGAAACGTATCGCCCGGCGACGCTTCGGCCAATGCAACGCCGATCATCTGTTCCGAAATTGCAGTATTAGAGCCTGAGTACAACACAATTTGGTTCTCGCCATCATCAGCAACCGCGATGTTTGCATGGCCGGTTGCATGATCCGGAAGTTCGGCAATCCGACGCGTGTCCACCCCGTACTCCATCAACCTCTCAGCAGTCCATTTTCCGTCACGCCCAATCGCGCCGATATGCGCGATACGCGCACCCGCGCGGGCGACCGCAACAGACATATTGGCGCCCTTGCCACCCAAACCCTGACTGAACTCTGTAGCGCCCAGCGTCTCTCCGGGTGCTGGCAGGTGTGGAACGCGATACACATTGTCGATGTTGATCGAGCCGAGATTCCAGACCGCCATCAGCCCACCTTGCAGGCCGCCAGAACAGCCATGTTGAGGATGTCATTGGCCGTCGACACCGCCGAACAGATCTGGATCGATCCGCCAATCCCGGCAAGGATGGGTCCGATCACCGTGGCGCCCCCCATTTCCTGCATCAGTTTCACCGAAATGCTGGCTGAATGGCGGGCCGGAACCACAAGGATATTAGCGGGGCCCGTAAGCCGCGAAAAGGGATAGGCCGCCTGCGCCTGCGCATTCAGCGCGACATCCACCGTCATCTCGCCTTCATATTCGAAATCTACGCCCCGTGCATCCAGCACGGCAGGCGCGCGGTGCATCTTTTCCGCACGTTCGGACACGGGGTAGCCGAAGGTCGAAAAGCTCACAAAGGCCACGCGCGGTTCCAATCCCATATTGCGGGCAACGGTCGCGCCCTGCTCTGCAATATCGGCCAGATCGTTTTCATCGGGCCATTCATGCACCAGCGTGTCGGCGATAAAGACGATGCGCCCCTTGTGCACAAGCGCGGTAATACCAGCGGCCTTGCTGGACGCATCTGCATCAAAGACATGGTTGATCCGGTCGAGAATGTGCGCGGACTTGCGCGTGGCACCTGTCACAATCCCGTCGCCGTGCCCATGCGCCAACATCAGGGCAGAAAACACGTGGCGGTCCCGCGCGGCAAGCCGGTGAATATCCTGCCGATCAAATCCGCGTCTCTGCAAGCGGTCATAAAGGTGCGACTTGTAGGCATCCAGATGCGTGGTGTTGGCCGCATTCACGATTTCAAGTTCGCGCACGGCATCGCCAAGGCCCGCGGTCTCGAGCTTGGCCTTCACATCTTCCTGACGCCCGACGACCAGCGATTTCCCAAACCCGTTGCGCTGGTACATGACTGCGGCGCGCAGCACGCGCGGATCGTCCCCTTCGGCAAAAATCATACGGGCCTGTGCAGCGCGGGCCCGGGCATTGATCCCTGTCAGGATGCTGGCCGTCGGATCCATGCGGGATTTCAAGCTCAACTCGTACGCATCCATGTCGATAATGGGCCGGCGGGCGGCACCAGTATCCATTCCGGCCCGGGCAACCGCTGGCGGGATGCGGTGAATCAGGCGCGGATCAAACGGTGTCGGAATGATATAGTCGCGACCAAAGGACAGCGATTTGCCATAGGCCAGCGCAACCTCGTCCGGCACATCCTCGCGGGCGAGGGCCGCCAGCGCGTGGGCGCAGGCAATCTTCATCTCGTCATTGATGGCGCGTGCATTGATGTCCAAAGCGCCGCGGAACAAGTAGGGGAAACCAAGCACGTTGTTCACCTGGTTCGGATAGTCGCTGCGGCCCGTGGCCACGATGGCATCCATCCGGACCTCGTGCGCTTCTTCGGGTGTAATCTCTGGATCAGGGTTCGCCATGGCAAAAATGACCGGGTTGTCCGCCATGGTTTCTACCATTGCAGGCGTGACCGCGCCTTTGACGGACACGCCCAGAAACACGTCCGCGCCTTTCATCGCTTCTTCAAGACTGCGCAACTCGGTCTTGACCGCATGCGCCGATTTCCACTGGTTCATCCCTTCGGTGCGCCCCTGGTAAATCACGCCCTTGGTGTCGCACACGATGCAGTTGTCGTGCCGCGCGCCCATGGATTTCAGCAACTCGATACAGGCAATGCCAGCGGCCCCTGCCCCGTTCAGGACAATCTTCACATCCTCGATCTTTTTCCCCGAAATGTGCAACGCGTTGATCAACCCAGCGGCACAGATCACGGCGGTGCCATGCTGGTCATCGTGGAAGACGGGGATGTCCATCTCTTCCTTCAGGCGCTGTTCGATGATGAAGCATTCGGGTGCCTTGATGTCCTCTAGATTGATGCCGCCAAAGGTGGGGCCCATCAATCTGACGGCCTGACAGAAGGCATCCGGGTCTTCCGTGTCCAGCTCAATGTCGATGGAATTTACATCGGCAAAGCGTTTGAACAGGACCGACTTACCCTCCATCACCGGTTTCGAGCCCAACGCACCAAGGTTGCCCAAACCCAGCACAGCCGTGCCATTCGAAATCACTGCCACAAGGTTACCCTTGTTGGTATAGTCATAGGCCGTTTCCGGATTCTCCGCGATCGCTTCGCACGGCACCGCAACGCCCGGGGAATAGGCAAGGCTCAGGTCCCGCTGCGTCGTCATGGGCACTGTCGGCTGAATTTCGAACTTGCCCGGCGTGGGTTCCATGTGGAACGCCAGCGCTTCTTCCGGCGTGACCTTTGTCTTGCTCATATGCGGTTGTCCTCCCGTGACACCATCGCGTCTTAGCCCAGTGCACAGTATGCCTCAATCGACTTTGGCTTTTCCTCCGCTCGCGCCGTTTGTAAGGTCGCGCGACCGAAGCGGGGGAAATCATGTCTGTTACGCCCATGATGGCGCAGTATCTCGAAATCAAAGAGGCGCATCCCTGCGCGCTGTTGTTCTATCGCATGGGCGATTTTTACGAGATGTTCTTTGACGACGCCGTCGCAGCGGCTGAGGCGTTGGACATTGCCCTGACCAAGCGCGGCAAACATGACGGTGCCGACATTCCGATGTGTGGTGTCCCTGTGCATTCCGCCGAAGGCTACTTGCTGACCTTGATCCGCAAAGGGTTCCGCGTGGCCGTTTGCGAGCAGATGGAAAGCCCGGCAGAGGCCAAAAAACGCGGCTCGAAATCGGTGGTGAAGCGTGGTGTGGTCCGTCTGGTCACCCCGGGCACGTTGACCGAGGATACGCTGCTTGAAGCGCGGCGGCACAACTTCCTTGCGTCATTTGCCGATGTGCGCGGTGCCGGCGCGCTGGCATGGGTGGACATCTCGACAGGCGCGTTTTCGGTGATGGCGCTTGATTTGGCCCAGTTAGGGCCTGAATTGGCGCGCCTTGCGCCCTCGGAACTGATTGTCACCGACGCCAAAGAGGGTGAATTACGTCCCCTTGTCGAAGACTTCGGCATCTCCATCTCGTCCTTGGGTGGGGCCGCATTTGACAGCAGCGCAGGGGCCGCACGTGTGGGTGCGCTTTTTAATGTACAGACCCTGGATGCATTCGGGACATTCAGCCGTGCAGAGGTTGGCGCCATGGGCGCATTGGTTGAGTATCTGGAAATCACCCAGAAGGGAAAACTGCCTCTGCTGCGTCCGCCCCGGCAAGATGTACAGGCACGCACTGTTCAGATTGACGCCGCTACGCGACGTAACCTTGAATTGACGTCAGCCCTGTCCGGGGGACGTAACGGCTCGCTTTTGTCGGTCATTGACCAGACTGTCACCGCGGCGGGTGCGCGGCTTCTTGAACGGCGTCTGTCTTCGCCGTCGCGCGTCTTGGAGACGATTTCGTACCGATTGGACGCAGTTCAGTACAATACAGACAATCAGAATTTCACACAATCTGCGCGCGATGCACTTAGGCGCGTGCCGGACATGGATAGGGCGCTGTCGCGGCTATCGCTGGATCGTGGTGGCCCGCGCGACCTTGCCGCCATCCGCAACGGGTTGAGCCAGGCCCAGACGCTGTTTGATGCGCAACCGCAGGATTTGCCAAACTTGCTGGTCCACGTGTTCAAGGACCTGCAAGGCCATTCCAGTCTGATCGCGCGATTGGAGGATGATCTGGTCGCTGATCCGCCACTTCTTGCAAGGGACGGTGGATTCATTGCGACAGGCTGCGACCCTGAACTGGATGAGGCGCGCCAACTGCGAGACGAAGGTCGGTCGGTCATTGCGCAGATGCAACAGAACTATGCGCAAGCCGCCAGCGTGCCGTCATTGAAGATCAAGCACAACAATGTCCTGGGCTATTTCATCGAAGTGACCGCGACGCACGCAGACAAGATGATGTCCCCACCGTTGAACGAAACCTTTATCCACCGACAGACCACGGCCAACCAGGTGCGGTTCACGACGGTCGAACTATCGGACCTGGAAACCCGTATTCTGAATGCAGGTGGACGAGCGCTTGAGATTGAAAAGCGTCTCTATGAAGGACTGAAGGCCCTAGTTCTTGAAAATGCAGCACGCATCAGTCAGACCGCAAACGCTCTGGCCGAGATTGATCTGACCACTGGTCTCGCAACACTTGCGCTGTCCCAAGGGTGGAGCAAGCCGGTCCTTGATACATCACGCGCGTTCAATATCGAAGGTGGACGACACCCCGTGGTCGAACACGCCTTGTCCCAACACGGTGGCGCACCTTTCATCGCAAATGACTGTGCCCTGAACGCCGAAGACGGGGCAGCTGTCTGGTTGCTGACTGGGCCGAACATGTCGGGCAAGTCGACCTTCCTACGCCAGAACGCGTTGATCGCCATTCTGGCGCAAATGGGCAGCTTTGTTCCGGCCCGATCTGCACGTATCGGTCTGGTCAGCCAGATTTTCAGCCGTGTTGGCGCGTCAGATGATCTGGCCCGGGGGCGGTCAACATTCATGGTCGAGATGGTTGAAACAGCGGCGATCCTGAACCAGGCGGACGACCGCGCCCTGGTGATCCTGGACGAAATCGGGCGTGGCACAGCCACCTATGATGGCTTGTCCATTGCATGGGCAACGCTTGAACACTTGCATGACGTGAACAAGTCGCGCGCCCTGTTCGCGACGCATTACCACGAATTGACAGCGCTTGCAGGCAAGTTGGACGGGGTCGAAAACGCGACCGTGTCGGTCAAGGAGTGGGATGGAGACGTCATTTTCCTGCACGAGGTAAAACGCGGTGCTGCGGACCGGTCATATGGAGTGCAAGTTGCGCAGCTGGCAGGACTGCCACCAGCGGTGATTGCGCGGGCCAGGGTTGTTTTGGACGCACTTGAATCCGGAGAACGCCAAGGCGGCGCCACGCAAAAGACGTTGATTGACGACCTTCCCCTGTTCTCAGCGACGCCGCCCCCGCAGCCTGTCAAAACGAAAGACTCGCCCGTGTTAGAGATGGTGGACGCAATTCATCCTGACGAACTGACGCCACGCGAGGCGCTGGACCTGATCTACAAACTGAAAGACGCGGCCAAATCCTGACCGCGCCTTCATCGTTCGAAAAATATGCGAATGCCCTAACTGGCGGGCATCGATGACACGCCGACCTGCGCGGGACGCAGCAAACGGTCGTGCAACATGAACCCTTCGGCAGACACCTGAATGATCTCGCCCGCCTTGGTGCCCGGTACGGGCGCTTCAAACATGGCTTGGTGAAGTTGGGGATCAAAGGCGTCGCCAACTTCGGGCGAGATCCGTTCGATTCCGTGTTTCTTGAATACATTGAGCAGCTCGCGCATCGTCAATTCGACACCTTCAAGCAAGGCGCCGGACACTTCACGCTGTTCATCGGTCGCGGATTCGAGTGCGCGCTTCATGTTGTCGTAGACAGGCAGCATGTCACGCGCCAGCTTGGATCCGCCATAATTCTCGGCCTCGCGACGGTCCTTCTCGGACCGCTTGCGCGCATTCTCCGCATCCGCGAGCGCGCGCATGAAGCGGTCTTTCAATTCGTCGCGCTCAGCACGCAACTGATCGATTTCAAGCGCTTCATCATCAATCTCTGCCATTTCATCGGCATAGACTTCTTCCTCGGCCATATCGATATCGTCGAGGAATTCGTCGTTCTTCGGCTCAGCCATGTGTCACCTTTCATTGCGGTCCGTCAGCATCCGCCCGACCAGCTGGGCTGTGTAATCCACAATCGGAACGATCCGGCCATAATTCAGCCGCGTGGGCCCAATGACCCCGACCGCTCCGATAATCTTTCGATCCGCGTTCATATATGGGGAAACCACCAAAGAGGAACCCGAAAGTGAGAAAAGTTTGTTCTCGGAACCAATAAAAATGCGCACACCGTCACCGTCCTGGGTCAGGTCCAAAAATTCGGCAATGTCACGCTTGCGTTCAAGGTCATCAAACAGGGATCGGATGCGATCCAGGTCTTCGGCTTCCGTCGATTCGCCCAGCAGGTTGGAGCGACCGCGCACGATCAGGCGCTCTGGTGTATCGCCCTCCCCCTCCCACGACGCGAGGCCGCTTTCGACCAAGGCCCGTGACAGGGCGTCAATTTCCTGACGCCGCGCCGAAATTTCCCGCTGCATGATGGTTTTCACCTCACTCAGCGTGTGCCCTTCGATCATTGCATTCAGAAAATTTGCGGCCTCGCGCATCGAAGAGGGAGTCTGCCCCGGCGGTGGCTGGAACAGGCGGTTTTCAACATGCCCATCGGCAAAGACCAGAACAACAAGTGCCTGCTCCGGACCGAGCGGCACAAAATCCAGATGCTTGATCGCCGCCTCGTGTTTCGGCGTCAGAACCAGCGATGCGCCCTGTGTCACACCCGACAGGGCCGAGCCGACGCGATCCAGTATCCCGGCAACATCCCTTTCGTTGGACCCCAGCGTCGCGTCGATCTTCTCGCGGTCGGAATCGTCGGGAACGCCCACTTCCAACAGGCCATCCACGAACATGCGCAGGCCCATTTGGGTTGGGATACGGCCGGCACTGACATGCGGGCTGTTTAGCAGACCCATGAATTCAAGGTCCTGCATCACGTTGCGGATGGTGGCGGCGCTGACCTTTTCGCTAAAGTCGCGCGTCAGGGTGCGTGACCCTACCGGATCGCCCGAATTCAGATACCCTTCGACCACGCGGCGAAACACCTCGCGCGAGCGGTCGTTCATCTCGTCCAGCAGTTTCTGTGTGTCGGTCATTGTTGATAATAAAAGGGCGCGGAAATCAAAGGTCAATCGGGGTTGCCAGTGGGTGTGGCACAGGGCTATCCCCACCGCATACACCAAAAAGGAAGTCACATGCGCCCCTCTGGTCGAGAACTGAACCAAATGCGGTCCGTTTCCATCGAAACCGGCTTTACCAAACATGCCGAGGGGTCCGCCCTGATCAAAATCGGTGACACGCATGTTTTGTGCACGGCCACCATCGAAGATCGGGTACCCCCGTTCATCAAGGGCTCGGGCCTGGGCTGGGTCACGGCCGAATACGGGATGCTGCCCCGCGCGACCAACACGCGCATGCGGCGCGAAGCGGCATCGGGCAAGCAAGGTGGGCGCACGGTAGAAATTCAGCGCCTGATTGGTCGCTCCTTGCGGGCGGGGGTTGATCGCGTCGCCTTGGGCGAACGCCAGATCACCGTGGACTGTGACGTTCTGCAGGCCGATGGCGGCACGCGCTGCGCGTCGATCACGGGCGGTTGGGTGGCGCTGCGTCTGGCCGTGAACAAGCTGATGCAAGCCGGTGATGTCGTAACCGATCCGCTTGTGTCCCCCGTTGCCGCGATCAGTTGCGGCATCTATGCGGGTCAGCCCGTGCTGGACCTGGACTATCCCGAAGACAGCGAAGCAGGTGTAGACGGCAATTTTATCATGACCGGCGACAAACAACTGATCGAAGTCCAGATGAGCGCCGAGGGTGCCACATTCAGCCGCGATCAAATGAACGCCTTGATGGACCTTGCAGACAAGGGCGTTTCCGAACTTGTCGAAGCGCAATTGGCGGCATCTGCATGACACGCAAGTTCGACGGCGACCGTATCCTTGTCGCGACGCACAACGCGGGCAAGTTGGAAGAGATGGAGCAATTGTTCCAGCCCTTTGGCGTCACCGTTGTCGGCGCGGCAGAGTTGAAGTTGCCCGAGCCGGAAGAAACCGAAACCACCTTTGTCGGGAATGCGCGGATCAAGGCGCACGCGGCTGCAACAGCAACTGGCATGCCGGCCCTGGCCGACGATTCCGGGATCGAGGTGGATGGCCTGGGCGGTGAACCCGGTGTCTACACCGCGGACTGGGCCGAAACCCCGAACGGCCGCGATTTCATGATGGCGATGACCCGCACCCACACGGAGCTTGTCAAACGGGAGGCAGTGCAGCCCTGGACCGCGCGATTTTGTTCGACCCTGGTCCTGGCCTGGCCCGACGGTCATGACGAAGTGTTCGCGGGCACGGTGGAAGGCACGCTTGTTTGGCCTGTGCGCGGGCAGCTGGGCCATGGGTATGATCCAATGTTCCAACCGATCGGGCGTGAACACACCTTTGCAGAAATGTCGGCCGACGACAAAAATGCGATCAGCCACCGTGCAGACAGCTTCAAGAAACTGATCGCTGGCTGTTTTGGCTGAGGACTGGGAAGCAGGCGGCTTCGGGCTGTATGTCCACTGGCCGTTTTGCGCTGCCAAATGTCCGTATTGTGATTTCAACAGCCACGTCTCTCAAAGCGTTGACCACGACGCGTGGTGCGCCGCACTGGTGGCCGAGGTTGAGCGCGTTGGCGCGTTGACCAAGGGTCGTGTTCTGCGCTCGGTCTTCTTTGGCGGCGGAACACCCAGCCTTATGGCCCCTGCGACGACAGGCGCAATACTGGACGCCGTTGCCCGCACATGGCCCATCGCAAATGATATGGAGGTGACGCTGGAAGCGAACCCCACTTCCGTCGAAGCGCGCAAATTCGCGGCGTTCAAGACCGCCGGGATAAACCGCGTTTCCATGGGTATACAGGCGCTGAACGATCCAGACCTTAGATCCCTGGGTCGCTTGCACACTGCAGCCGAAGGTTTAGCCGCGTTCGAAGTCGCCCGGTCCGTGTTTGACCGTGTCAGCTTTGATTTGATGTATGGGCGACAAGATCAGTCTTTGATCCAATGGGAAAGCGAGCTGCATCAGGCGCTTGAGCGTGATCTGGATCACGTGTCCCTGTACCAACTGACGATCGAGCCGGGCACTGCATTCGGTGACAGGTACAGTCGTGGAAAAATGCGCGGGCTTCCCGATGATGACCTTTCGGCAGACATGTATACGCTGACCCAGGATATCTGTGCGGCCCACAACATGCCGCGATACGAAGTGTCCAACCACGCGAAAGACGGCGCAGAGTCGCGGCACAATCTGATCTACTGGCGGTACGGGGACTATGCCGGTATTGGCCCCGGAGCACATGGGCGATTGACCCTGGATGGCACACGGGTCGCAACAGAGCAGTGGCGCATGCCCGCCGCTTGGCTTTCCGGTGACAGCCGCGAAACAACCGAAACCCTGTCGTCAAATGATCAGGCTGTCGAGTTTCTACTGATGGGCCTGCGCCTTGCCGAGGGCGTGGACCTGAACCGGTACGCGGCGCTTGCCGGGCAGCCGTTGGACAAGCGCCGTTTGAACGAACTGGCGGAAATGAATCTGATTACCCATCAGGAAGGTCAATTATCTGTTACAAATCAAGGATTTAGCTTGTTGAATGCAATCTTGCGCGTTCTGCTCGATCCCTAGCTGGCGCTAAGGCGGCGACACAGATCGTCCAGCTGATCCAATGTTTCGTATTGCAATGTCAGCGTCCCCGCCTCGCCATCCGGCTTGTGGGAAAGTGTCACCTTTACCCCGGTTGCTGCAGACAGATCATCTTCCAATGCCCGCGTATCGGCGTCTTTTTGCGCCGCGCTGCGTTTTTCCGAACCTGTAAAGATGTTTTTTCCAACGTCACCCGACGACTTCTTGACCAATGCTTCGGTCGCGCGCACAGACAGGTTTCCCGCGATCACTTTCTTTGCAAGCGCCAGAGGATCGTCGGCGGTGATAAGCGCTCGGGCATGTCCAGCGCTCAACGATCCATCAATAACAAACCCCTGCACACTTTCGGGCAGGTGCAGCAGGCGCAGCAGGTTGGCGATGTGGCTACGCGATTTGCCCAGCGCTTCGGCCATCTTCTCCTGCGTGTGGCCGAAGCGGTCCATCAACTGCTTATAGCCGGCCGCCTCTTCCATCGGGTTCAGATCGGCGCGCTGGATGTTTTCGATGATCGCGACTTCCAACACTTCGGCGTCGGAAAAGTCGCGGACCAGGACAGGCAGGTCGTGCAGTTGCGCCTGCTGCGCGGCGCGCCACCGACGTTCACCCGCCACAATCTCGTAGTCATCACCAATGGGCCGCACGATCAACGGCTGGAGGACACCCTTTTCCTTGATCGACGCCACCAGGTCCTCAAGCGGTCCGGCCTCGAATTGGCGGCGCGGCTGGTTCGGGTTCGGCTTGATCTTTTCAATCGGTATGCGCTGTTCTCCGGCCCCCGGTGTCGTCGTCGTCGCAACAGGCTCCGCGACATCTGCCATGAGGGCAGACAATCCTCGGCCCAATCCCCGCTTCTTTTCGTTGCTCGCCATATCAGGCCCCCATTGCTGCATTGTTGGCAACCAGCTCTTTCGCTAGGTCACGATAGGCCACAGCGCCTTTTGATGCCGTGTCGTAGGACAGAACGGGCATAGCAAAGGACGGCGCCTCACTGACCCTCACATTTCGCGGGATCCGCGTTTTGAATACGATGTCACCCAGATTGTCGCGTGCGTCTTGTTCCACTTGCTGCGACAGGTTGTTTCGTGCGTCGTGCATCGTCAACACGACGCCTTCGATCCGCAAGTCCGGATTCCCGTTTTGGCGTACCTCACGCACCGTCAACATAAGCTGTGACAGCCCCTCCAACGCAAAAAACTCACTCTGAAGCGGAACAAGCACTGAATGTGACGCGATCATCGCGTTCACGGTCAAAAGGTTCAATGACGGCGGACAGTCAATCAGGATATAATCGAACGCATAGGCGTCCATATCCGTCTGCCGCAACGCATCATGCAGCAAAAAACTGCGCTTTTCATTCGAGATCAGCTCGATATCGGCCGAACTGAGGTCAACGGTCGCCGGAACAATGGCCAGGTCATCGATGTCTGTCGCAAGAATGACGTCTTTCAGCGCAATGTCATCCAGTAGAAGATCGTAGGTTGTCTTCTCCCGGTCGCTCATTTCGATCCCCAGACCGGTCGATGCATTCCCTTGCGGATCCAGATCAACCACCAGAACGCGATTACCAAGTTCGACAAGCGCGGCGGCAAGGTTGATTGTGGTTGTGGTTTTGCCCACCCCACCCTTTTGATTCACAATGGAAATGATCTTGGGCCCAGGTGGGCGCGTCGGGTCAGACACGCGTGATATCCTTGATTTTGAGGACAACTGCTTCGGTGTTTGTTTTACTTGGCAATGCTTCATATGAAAACCGCCAGTTTTCTTCTGCAGCCTTGACTTCGCCCTGCCATTGCATCCCCTTCTGGAACAGGCAAATGCCGCCGGTCGCAAGATGCCGTTCTGCATGCCCCAGCAGATCACCAAGCGGCGCAAGCGCCCGGGCAGAAATGGTTTGCGCATCAAGCGGTGGCACATCCTCGATCCGCTGGGCGATAACCGTCATGGGAAGATCAAGCTGACGGGCACATGTGCGCAGGAATGCAGCCTTGCGCTGATCGCTTTCTACCAGCACGACATTGGCACCGCTTTCTGTCGCATGTGCTAGAATGGCCACCACAACGCCAGGCATACCGCCGCCCGACCCCAAATCAGCCCACCGTCCAGTGCGCCTGGTGTATACCTGCGCGCTGTCCCATATATGCCTGACGTCCATGTCCTCCAGCGTCGATTTGGCCACTAGATTGATCTTGGGCGTCCATTTGCGAACCAAATCCGCGTATGCTTGCAGTTTGTCCAATGTTTCACGTGAAACATCGTCGTCCCACCAGTCCGGAGCGCGCATCAAGCCGACTTCTTTTCCAGAAACCGTATACGCCCGAGGATCAAGGCAAGCGCGGCCGGTGTCATCCCATCGATACGTGCCGCTTGAGCCAGGTCAGACGGCTGAACGCGCGTCAGCTTGGCTTGCAGCTCAGCGGACAGCCCGGAGATGCCGACATAATTGAAGTCTGCCGGTATTTTCAGCTGCTCGTCTTTCCGCAGCCTTTCAACATCCTTTTGCTGCCGCGCGATGTAATTGGCATAAAGAGCATCTCGCACCACCTGATCCGTGATGTCTGGCGCAAAGCTGGACACTTCGGGCACCAGCGCGGCCACATGTTCAAACGTGACATCCGGGAACGCCAGCAGCTGAAAAGGTGTTCTTTTGGTCCCGTCCTGATTGATCCGAATACCATGTGCAGCGATCTGCTTTGGCGTGAACTGCTCGGCCTTCATAAGGTCACGGACCTTTAAAAGACTTTTCTGCTTCTTCGCAAACGCGGTCATGCGTTCATCGGATACGCAACCCAAGTCACGTCCCATTTGCGTCAATCGCTGATCTGCGTTGTCAGCCCGCAGAGACAGGCGAAATTCTGCGCGCGAGGTGAACATGCGATACGGCTCTGTCACGCCCCGCGTGGTGAGGTCATCAATCATCACACCGATATAGCTTTGATCGCGCCGAAACTGCACCGGTTCGCCCGACACAGCAGCACGCGCGGCGTTCAAACCAGCCACCAATCCTTGGGCCGCCGCCTCTTCATACCCGGTGGTGCCGTTGATCTGTCCGGCCAGGAACAAGCCCGGCACATCCCGTACCGACAAATCCGAACCCAATGCGCGCGGGTCCACGTAGTCATACTCGATAGCATATCCGGGCTGCAGAATCCTTGCCTGCTCCAACCCAGCCATGGACTGGACATAGCCGACCTGCACATCTTCTGGCAGCGAGGTGGAAATACCGTTTGGGTACACCGTGTGATCCGCTAATCCTTCAGGCTCGAGGAAGACCTGATGCGAGTCCTTATCCGCAAAGCGGACGATTTTATCCTCGATCGATGGGCAGTACCTGGGACCGACGCCCTCGATATGGCCGCCATACATGGCAGAACGATCGAGGTTCTTGCGAATGATGTCGTGGGTCCGCGCGTTGGTGTGCGTGATACCACAGGCAATCTGTCGCAAGGGCGCAGCCTTGGACATAAAGGAAAACAGCGACGGATCCACGTCCGCTTCCTGATGGTCCAAAACATCCCAATTGATTGTGCGGCCGTCCAAACGTGGCGGCGTACCGGTTTTCAGGCGGCCCATGGGCAGTGCAAAGCCATCGATCCTATCCGCCAAGGGAACCGAAGCACCGTCACCCATGCGTCCACCCGAATAGGAAACATCGCCGATATGAATCACGCCACGCAAGAACGTACCAGTGGTCAGGATCACGGATGCGGCGTTGATCTCCGAACCATCACGCAAAATCACGCCGCCAACCCGGTCGCCATCCATGGCGAAATCCGTCACCTCTCCCTCGATCACGGTCAGGTTTGGCGTGCGCTGGATTAATTCCAACATTGTGCTTTGATAGATGGCACGGTCCGATTGCGTACGGGGGCCTTGTACAGCAGGTCCTTTGCGCCGATTCAAAAGCCGGAACTGAATTCCTGATGCGTCGGCAACCCGACCCATAATTCCGTCCATCGCGTCGATTTCACGAACCAGATGTCCCTTGCCCAAGCCGCCAATTGCAGGATTGCAGGACATGATTCCGATATCTGCCAGTTTCATGGTAACAAGCGCAATTGAGGCACCCATACGTGCAGCGGCGTGCGCAGCTTCGGTGCCCGCATGCCCACCGCCAATGACAACAACATCAAAATGTTTCACGTGAAACACTCCATCATTTCCCTAGACAAAAGCTGGAAAAGATCTCGTCCAACAAGTTTTCGACGTCTACGCGCCCAACGACAGCTTCCAAAGATCGAATCGCAGCGCGCATTTCCTCTGCTGCAATATCATAGTGCTCCGGACCGTCACCCACCAACTCAACCGCGGACTTGAGAACACCCACAGCCTGCTCCATCGCGGCACGATGCCGTTCATGCGTTGCCAGGCCGGCTGACTGACTGCGCTGGACCAATGCTTGGGTGACTTCCGTGATCAAAGCGTCCACGCCGGCGCCGGTTGAACCGGATACCGAAGGAATATCATCCGATCGCAAGTCTGCCTTGGGCGCACGAATAACATCCCCCGGCTTGATTGACACGCCCAGCGACTCATTGGGTTCAACCAGGAAAATCCTGAGGTCAGCCAACTCAGCCCGTGCAAGTGCGCGCGCAATTCCCTCGGCTTCTACCTCATCCGTAGATTCTCTCAACCCCGCTGTATCCAAAAGCGTTACCGGCAATCCATCCAGGTCCATGCGAACCTCAATCACGTCACGGGTGGTTCCGGCCTTGGCGGACGTAATCGCAGCATCCCGCCGCGCCAATGCATTCAATAAGGTGGACTTACCTGCATTGGGGGCGCCGACTATGGCCACTTCAAACCCTGTCCGGATACGTTCCGCCACTGCAAACCCGTTGAGTTGACTACCGATGTCATCCACAACACCAGACAACAAGGACTGAACTTCCGGCGTTACATCCACGGGAACGTCTTCGTCGGCGAAGTCGATCGTCACTTCGATCAACGCCGCCGCACGGATCAATTGGCTCCGCCAGTTTTCGATGCGTTGGCCCAGTTCACCCGACACAGTTCTCAATGCCTGTTGTCGTTGCGCTTCCGTCTCTGCCTCGATGAGATCACCCAAGCCTTCGACCTGAGCCAGATCCATCTTGTTGTTTTCAAGCGCCCTGCGGGTAAACTCCCCCGGCTCAGCCATTCGTGCACCACATGTCCCAAGTTCGCGTAGCACAGCCGACACAACGGCGATGCTGCCGTGCAAATGCAGTTCCACGACATCTTCGCCGGTAAAGCTGGCTGGTTGATCGAATGTCAGCACCAGCGCATGGTCCAACACCTTACCATCCGCGCCCCGCAAGACGCGGGTGGCAGCGCGTTTCGCCGTTGGGATATCGCCGCACAGCTGTCGTGCAGCGATCTTGGCGCCAGGCCCGGATATGCGAATGACTGCAACGCCAGCCCGACCCTGCGCGGTGGCGAGGGCAAAGATCGTGTCCATCCCTCTTCCTCCGGCTGATGGATCAGGTGTTCATGGAATCGAAGAATTCACCATTTGTCTTGGTCTGTTTCAACTTCGAGATCAGGAACTCGATCGCATCCGTGGTGCCCATCGGGTTCAGGATACGACGCAGAACAAAAGTTTTGGTCAGGTCGTTCTTGTCGACCAGCAAATCCTCTTTCCGCGTGCCGGACTTGAGAATGTCGATAGCCGGGAACACGCGTTTGTCTGCAATCTTGCGATCAAGAACAATTTCCGAGTTACCCGTGCCTTTGAATTCTTCAAAGATCACTTCGTCCATCCGGCTGCCAGTGTCGATCAGGGCGGTCGCGATGATGGTCAGTGATCCGCCTTCCTCAATGTTTCGGGCCGCACCAAAGAAGCGCTTGGGGCGTTGCAAGGCGTTTGCATCCACACCACCGGTCAAAACCTTGCCAGACGATGGCACGACGGTGTTAAAGGCCCTACCAAGTCTTGTGATCGAGTCCAGCAAGATAACAACATCTCGTTTGTGTTCAACCAGACGCTTGGCTTTCTCGATCACCATCTCGGATACGGCGACGTGGCGGGTTGCGGGTTCATCAAAGGTCGAGCTGACAACTTCGCCCTTGACCGAGCGCTGCATGTCCGTGACCTCTTCGGGCCGTTCGTCGATCAGAAGAACGATCAGATAGCATTCCGGATGGTTCTTTTCGATGCTCGACGCGATGTTTTGGAGTAGCACGGTTTTACCCGTGCGCGGTGGCGCCACGATCAGGGACCGCTGACCCTTACCGATGGGCGACACAAGGTCGATGATCCGCGCCGACCGGTCCTTGGTCGCGGGATCGTCGGTCTCCATGGTCAGACGTTCATCCGGGTAGAGCGGCGTCAGGTTGTCGAACGCGATCTTGTGCCGTGCGCGCTCTGGCTCTTCAAAGTTGATCTTCGTGGCGTTGGTCAGGGCAAAGTAGCGTTCCGTATCATCAGGTGCTTTGATCACCCCTTCGATCGTGTCCCCCGTGCGCAGCGAATACTGGCGGATCATCTCGGGCGACACATAGATATCGTCCGGGCCCGGCAGATAGTTGGCCTCGGGCGAGCGTAGGAAGCCAAAGCCGTCCTGCAACACTTCAAGCACGCCATCGCCCGAGATTTCCCATCCCTCATCCGCGCGTTCGCGCAGGATCTGGAACATCATCTCGCCCTTCCGCATGGTCGAGGCGTTTTCGATCTCAAGCTCTTCCGCCATGGACAACAGGTCCTTGGGGCTTTGTGCCTTGAGGTCGGCAAGGTTAAGGCGTTCTGCTGTCATGGGAATACTCTTGGCCCCACTGCAAAGCAGCGGTGCACGTCCAGTCAATTGTAAAAGCTGTATGCGATCCCCGGACGGGGTGCGTGGTCGCAGATAGGCGCTGTGGCCCGTCGAGTCAATGCGTTCAGAATTTTACGACCACAGACAGGACAATCAGCACCATCAGCAATGTGGGCACTTCGTTCATCATCCGGTATTGACGGCCTGATTTGATGGGACCACCTGCGGCAAAGGCCTTGCGCTGTGTGCTTAGCCATCCGTGGAAACCTGACATAGCAAGAATACCGATCAGCTTCGTCCAGGGCCATACAGCGGCCCAATCAACGACGCCGGGTATCGATGCCAGCGCAACGCCAAAAATCCATGTAGCGATCATGGCGGGGTTCATGATCACCTTGAGCAGTTTGTATTCCATGGTCTGAAAGAGCGCGTGCGTGTCGCCTTCCAGACCCACTTGTTCAGAGTGGTAAACATACAGCCGGGGCAGATAGAAGAGGGCCGCCATCCAGGCGATGACAGACATGATGTGAAATGCCTTGATCCAGGGATAGAGGGATATGAGAAAGTCCATGCAGTGTTGTCCCAGCCGTTCCGGGGTCACCCTTATAAATAAATATAAGAAAGAAAAGAGATGATGATTTTGTAGAGAGCAGCTTTTCTGTGGATTATCGTTTTCTCCAACCGCTTCTGCACAGCAGAACAACTTTTTCCTGACAACAGGGACAAGAACAGGTTCTTCTAAAGATATAATAAATTCAATAATTTAAGACGGATTGGTACCAACCTCGGGCGTAGATAAAACTGTGGATATTTTGTGACAAGTACATGTGCTCACAGGGTCAGATTTGTTCTTTCACAGAAGGGATGAAACCAGCCGAAGCACGGCGAGACGGGCGGGATGCCCCACAGACATGGCCTTGTCCCTTGCCTTCGTCCTTTTGATCCCTCAGTTCAGATGATGTCGCACACAAGGATATCCACATGACTGCCCCCATCATCCTTGCTTCTGGTTCGTCAATCCGGGCGCAACTGCTGCGAAATGCGGGCCTGTCCTTTGATGTGGTTGTCCCGCGGGTGGATGAGGATGCGATGAAGGCGGCGCTGCTGGTGGAAGAGGCGTCGCCGCGTGATATTGCTGATGCCCTGGCAGAGATGAAGGCGCGCAAAATTGCGGACAAACGCCCCGATGCGATGGTGATTGGATGCGACCAGGTGTTGGCCTTTGACAACCGGATCTTGTCAAAGCCACAGGACAGGGCAGAGGCAGCGGTGCAATTGCGTGCGATGCGTGGCCAGCGGCATTTACTGCTGTCGGCGGCCGTCATTTATCACGATGGCGCACCTATCTGGCGGCATGTCGGCCAAGTGCGTCTGCGCATGCGCGACGTGTCCGATACGTATCTTGACGCCTACATCGAAAGGAATTGGGATGACATCCGGCACTCAGTTGGCGCATATCAACTTGAGGCCGAGGGGGTACGTCTGTTTCACAGCATCGAAGGGGACTATTTCAACGTCCTTGGGATGCCGCTTTTGGAACTGCTTGCCTTCCTGACGCTGCGCGGCGTGATCGAGGGGTAATCAAAGGCAACCGGCATGAGCGACAAAATACCTTTGGCGGGCGTGATTGGGTCGCCCATTGCGCACTCGAAATCACCGCAGCTGCATCGTCACTGGCTCAAGACATTGGGCTTGCGGGGCGATTACATTCCCATGGACGTCTCCGCGCAGGATTTGAAAACGGTACTTCGCACTCTACCCAAAGCCGGGTTTGTCGGGGTGAACATCACCATCCCGCACAAGGAAGTCGCGCTGGAGATTGCCGATCTGGTCACTGACCGCGCAACGCTGATCGGTGCGGCGAATACCTTGATCTTCCGCAAGGATGGTCAAATTCACGCGGATAATACGGATGGGTACGGGTTCATCGAAAACCTGAAAGCGGGCGCACCGGACTGGAAGGCAGGTGATGGCCCTGCCACGGTTCTGGGATCAGGGGGTGCCGCCCGTGCGGTGATTGCCTCGCTTCTTGAGGCTGGCGTACCGGAAATTCTTTTGACCAACCGGACCCGTGTCCGGGCCGAAAAACTGGCCGATGATTTCGGCAAGAAAGTGTCCGTCATTGATTGGGTACAGGCCGGAAACATCCTCGAGGATTCGGCGCTGGTCGTGAACACGACATCGCTGGGAATGATCGGAAAACCTGCAATGCGGGTGCCCCTTGACGGCTTGCGTCAGGGAACTGTCGTCACTGATCTTGTCTATACTCCGCTCAAGACAGATTTGCTGGCGGCAGCAGAGCAGGCACGTTGCGTGACCGTGGATGGGTTGGGCATGCTGTTGCATCAGGCCGTTCCAGCCTTTGAACGCTGGTTCGGTGTCAGGCCGCAGGTCGACAGTGCAACACGTGCGGCCGCGCTGCGATGAGCTTCAAACTTGGGCTGACCGGCTCCATCGGCATGGGCAAGTCCACTACAGCGCGCATGTTTGCTGACGAAGGGTGCGCCGTCTGGGATGCCGATGCCGCCGTGCACCGGCTTTATGCCCTGGGGGGCGCGGCCGTTGGTCCGATTGGGCATGCATTCCCGACGGCGGTTGTCGACGGTGCTGTCTCGCGTGATGAATTGCGTGCGATCATATCGGAAGATGCCACTGCACTGACGCAGATCGAGTCGATCGTGCATCCGCTTGTGGCGCAGGACCGTGCTGAATTTTCTGGCACAGCGGACGCTGGCGTATTGGTTTTTGATATTCCGCTTCTCTTCGAAACCGGCGGCGATACGGCAATGGATGCGGTTGCCGTTGTCGCTGTAAACGACGACATCCAGGAAGAGCGGGTAATGGCCCGGGGCACGATGACGCGCGAACAGTTCCTTGCCATCCGGGCCAAGCAGATGCCTACAGACGAAAAATGCAGGCGCGCCGACTATGTCATCGAAACGTACGATCTGGATGACGCCCGAGCGCGGGTGCGATATGTCTTGGCAGATATCGAAAACAGGATGCGACATGCGTGAAATCGTCCTTGATACCGAGACGACAGGCTTTGATCCCGAAAGCGGCGACCGGATTGTCGAGATCGGGGCCATTGAACTGGTCGGTCACGTGCCGACGAAAAACGTATTTCACGAATACATCGACCCGGAGCGGTCCATGCCGCAAGAAGCGTTCGAAGTGCACGGCCTGGGCGATGATTTTCTGAGGGGTAAACCGAAATTTGCAGCCTTGGGTCAGAAATTCCTGGATTTTGTGGGCGACGCCAAGCTGGTGATTCACAATGCAGCTTTCGACATGAAATTCCTGAACGCGGAACTGAAATGGATGGGCCTGCCGCAGATCCCTTTTGACCGTGCGATTGATACGCTGGACATCGCGCGCCGGCGGTTTCCCGGTTCACCGGCGTCCCTGGATGCACTGTGCCGTCGATTTGGCATCGACAATTCGGCCCGTACGCTGCACGGCGCCTTGCTGGACAGTGAAATCCTGGCCGAGGTGTATCTGGAGCTGATCGGCGGACGTCAGCCCGATTTTGGACTGTCGACATCTGCATCGTCGGGGACAAGTGCGATTGCATTGGAAAACTGGACGCCGCCGCCCCGGCCACGGGCCTTGCCCAGCCGGATCAGCCCATCGGAAAAAGAGGCGCACGCCGCCTTCGTTGCCAAATTGGGTGACGGGACGCTGTGGCCCAAATGAAAAAGCCCGGCGCGTTGGCCGGGCTTGTCCGATTTGTTGGATCAATCAGTTGACCGTTTCGGACGCCGCCTGTTCTTTTTGACGGCGCGCGATTTCGTTGCGGTAGAGCGATACGAAATCAATGTTTTCCAGGTTAAGCGGTGGGAACCCGCCGTCACGTGTAATGTCGCTGACAACACGGCGCAGGAACGGGAAAATCATGCGTGGGCATTCGATCAAAAGGAACGGATGCATTTGTTCTTCGGGTACGTTTTCGATGTGAAACATGCCAACATACTCGATCTCAAGCACAAAAAGGACTGTGTCACCATCCTTGGCCTTTGAGGTCACGTTCAGCTTGATAGTGCTTTCGTACTGGTGTTCCTGCGACCGTTTCTTGGCGTCCAGGTTCACCTGCACTTGCACGTCTGGCTGCACGTCGGGGGCAGCCCCTTTTTGCGACACGATGTTTTCGAACGACATGTCGCGAATGTATTGACCCAGAACGCGCATCTGTGGCGCGACGGGTTGTGTGGCTTGTTCTTCGGCCATCTGTTTCTCCGAGGCTTAAATCAGGTTGCGCGCTTGGTAACAGCTTGGCTCACGACCCTCAATGCTTGGTCCATCCCGATGGTCCATGAACTTTGCCTTGCTCGGGGTCAACTTCGGTATATTCGCCATCAACGATATCAGATTGCGGCCGCGCCTGGCTGTGCGTTGTAAATGTCGTGACCTTGATCCGGCTGCGGGCCCAGCGAAACACGGCCAATCGGACACCAGGCACAAGCAACGCAAACCCCACCGCATCCGTAAAGAAACCCGGCGTCAGAAGAAGGGCGCCCGAAAACAGGATCATCGCCCCGTGGGCCAACGCCTCGCTTGGGTCGCGCATCTGGTTGAACGAGGATTTGACCTGTCCGAGCGCCTGCAGTCCTTGCGCGCGGACAAGCATCGTGCCCAACACGGCGGTAATGACCACAATCAACAGGGTCCAACCCAGTCCAATTGCACCGCCGACCTGAATGAACAGGGCGATCTCGATCAATGGAACCAGAAGAAAGGCCAGAAACAGCCACATCAGCGCGATCCTTTCGTTTTCCGCCGGGGCCGTATAGTGGACTTGCGCCCCGTGCACACCTACATAAGGGTCCGACGGCTCTATCGCCACCCGACCCCGAAAGACGAGGATTGAATGAACTCTCCGCTTATCCAGTTGCTGGTGCTTGCCGGCATCGCTGTTTTCCTTATTTTGCGCCTGAAAAACGTGCTGGGAACACGCGAGGGGTTTGAACAACCGCCAGTGCCAAAGCAATCATCGGAACGGTCCAACCGTCCTGATCTGGAAGTGATCGAAGGTGGACCCGACCTCGACATCACGGATCATGTAGACGAGGACAGCGATGCGGCCAAGGCATTGGCCGAGATGAAGCGCGTTGAACCGTCCTTTCATGTCGCCGACTTTCTGGGCGGCGCCCGTGGCGCTTATGAAATGATCGTGATGGGATACGAACACGGCAATCTGGCCGATATCCAACCCTTCCTGTCCGAAGAGATTTACGATTCCTTTGTGGACGGCGTTGCCGCCCGAGAAGATCAGGGGCTGACCATCGAGGCGGAATTTGTTGGCGTGCGCGAGTTGAAGCTGGTCGACGCCACGTTTGACCCCGACACCAGCGAAGGCGAACTGACGATCCGTTTTGTCGCAGAGTTGAAATCTGCTGTTCGCGATCAAGGCGGAGATATCGTAGAAGGTAGTCTGACTGAGGTGAAGCGGCAGAAGGACACATGGGCCTTTTCCAGAACCATGGGGGCAGACGACCCGAATTGGATATTGGTGTCTACAGACGCGTAATCCGCTTCTGCGCCGCCCTGACTTGCGCGATTTTTCCCGCCATGACCGCTGCTGCAGCTGACATCAAATACACGGTGTTGGATTTCGCGGCACTGGATGGCTGGGCGGCAGATGATCATGGCGCGGCGCTGACCACGTTTCGCAACACCTGTCAGGACATGGATGACCCGGATTGGCGGTCGCTTTGTGCCCTTGCAGCGGACGTGCCCGATCCGCGCGCATTTTTCGAGCTGTTCTTTCGCCCGGTTCTGATCGAAGACGGTGCGCCTGCGCTGTTCACCGGGTATTTCGAACCCGAGCTTGAAGGATCGCTGCGCCGCAGTGCACGGTATCGATACCCTGTCTATGCCATGCCACCCGAAGCACGCAGGATCCGACCCTGGCTGACCCGCCGTCAAATTCTGGAAGGGCCGGTGATGCAGGGACGGGGCCTGGAAATCGCGTGGGTCGACGACCCGGTCGAACTGTTCTTTCTTCAGGTTCAGGGATCGGGGCGCATCCGACTGCCGAACGGGCAGATGATCCGGGTTGGGTACAGTGGTTTCAACGGCCACGAATACCGGTCCATCGGCGCGGAACTGGTGCGTCGGGGCACCTATGCAGCGCATCAGGTCAGCGCACAGGTGATCCGTAACTATGTCCGGCGCAATCCGGTCGTGGGTCAGGAATTGCTGTATCACAACCCATCCTACGTGTTCTTTCGCGAAGTGAGCGAGGTCCCGGCAGAGCGTGGCCCGCTTGGCGCAATGAACCGGTCTATCACCACGTTGCGATCCGTGGCCGTCGATCCCGCCTTTGTTCCGCTGGGCGCGCCGGTTTGGGTTGAAAAGGATGGATCCAATCCCCTGCGCCGATTGATGATTGCACAGGACACCGGGTCCGCAATCAAGGGGGCACAGCGTGCCGACGTATTCTTTGGCACCGGCGACAAGGCCGGGCGCGAGGCAGGCCGATTGCGGGATCCCGGACGCATGATGGTGCTGATGCCTATCCAGCGTGCCTATGCGTTGTTGCCCGAGGGTGCGATATGAACCGTCGCAGGTTGCGCCCGGACGAAGAAGAGCTTTGGCGGAAAGTGACAGACAAGACGGAACGTCTGCACCCGGAAAAGCCGTTTCATCCAGATGACTTCGTGACGACCCCGACGCCCGCGCCCCGGCCCAAGGCACAGTTCAAGGTGACGCCGGCGCTAGGCACAGGCAAACCGTCTGCGCCGTCCACATCGGTCAACCTGACCCCGTCCATCGTCGATCAGGTGGCAACGCAACCGGTCCAGATGGACCGCAAGGCCTTTACCCAGATGAAGCGCGGCAAGATGAAGCCTGAAGGCAAGCTTGACCTGCACGGCATGACCCTTGATCGCGCGCATCCGGCGTTGACCCGGTTCATTTTGTCGGCACAGGCGCAGGGCAAACGGCTGGTCCTCGTGGTAACGGGCAAGGGCAAGCACCGTGATGATGATGGTCCAATCCCGGTTCGGTTCGGGGTGCTCCGACATCAGGTCCCGCAATGGCTGTCGACACCACCGCTGTCGTCCGCCGTTTTGCAGGTCAGCCAGGCCAATGTGCGTCACGGCGGCGGAGGTGCGTATTACGTCTATCTACGCCGCAACCGTTAGGCGCAAACGGGCGCGGGCGACCCCGAACCACATTGCGGCGGTTGTCATTGCGAAATAGGCAGCGACCCAGACATATTGCGTGCCAAGTGGTACGGCCCAATCAATGAGGATGCCGGTGATAAGCGGGCCAATCGCGGACCCAAGCACCATGACGGCTGCCGCCATTGCCTTGATCGAACCAATATGTCGCGTGCCATAGAATTCGGCCCAAAACGCATTGGGCAGCGTCGAGTTTGCGCCGGTCGTCATGGCGAAGAACACCAGCCCAAGCGCAACGATTGCCAATCTGTCAGCAGCGGCAAAGCACAGGAACCCGGCAACGAGCGGTAGCTGATAAAACGGGATCAGACGTGCGGTGCCGAACCGATCCAATGCAAAACCCGATACAACCATCGCCACAATTCCGACGCCCGTGTAAATCGGAAACAAGGCCACAAGGGACAAATGTGTCCAGCCATTGACGGCTGCGTAATGTGCCTGTTGAAAAAAGAACGCTGTGCCAAAGGCGGACAGGCCCAACAGCGCAGGCACCATGAACCAGAACAACGGATGGCCCAGCGATTGGGTGCGGGTCCAATGTCGCCCATCCATGCCAACACTCTGGTTTTCTGTCGCCATCGATTGTGGCGTGCGCTCTTCGTGCAGCAATCGGGCCAGAATGGGTACGCCAAGCAAGGCAATCGCAGCCGCCAATCCCCATAGAACCCGCCAGTCAAACAGCGTCATCAACGCGACGAAGATGATCGGAAGGACCGCCTCTCCAAATGAAAAGCCCAAGGTCGCGATTGACAAGGCACGGCCGCGTGTCGCCACGAACCAACGGGCCATTGCAACGATCGCGATGTGGCTGGTCATGCCCTGCCCGGTCAGTCGCAGGGCAAAGATGACAAGGGGCAACAGGACGGCATACGGGTTCAGCGCCATCAAAAGGCACGCGACGGCAAGCATCACCAGAACCACCATCCCCAAAGTGCGTGCCCGAAAGTGATCTGTCAGCCCACCGGCCCAAAGCATGACAACCGCCGAAACAGATGTGCCAAGTGCATACATCGCCCCCCAGCTGCCATGGGTCAGATCAAAGTCGGCCTGAATCTTGGCTGCAAAGATCGAGATAAAAAAGGTCTGACCGAAAGACGACAGCAGGGTCAAAAGCGCGCCAGCCGCCAGCCAATTCCGATTGCCCAGCAGAAAGTGTCGCAAGGTGCCGGTTGTTTGACCCAAGGCCGTCATCGGGCCTCGCCCGGGATGGATACACTGATGCTGCGCCGGGTGGGGGCCTGCACCCTGCGTGCGCCGGGAATGGTCAGGACCGTGCCCGGGCGACCCCGCAGGAACTCTCGATCCAGATCAGAGGACCGGCGCAATAACTGGATCAGTGCAGGCGAGCCTCCCGCGACAAAATGATTGCCGGACTTGCGGTCCGTAAACGCGGTCACATCCACAACCGTGATCGGCAAATCAGACACCGCATCTGCGTTTTCAATGTTGCCCAGTTGCGACCGCTCGCCGCGCAGGCGGGACGACACGCGCAGAATTGCGTCTTTTCGCGAGACCATGACCACAAACGGGTCCGGCACTGTCTGGATACGTGCAAACTGGCTGCGGAACACGTCGACATTGATGTCGGGTGACAACAGGATCACGCCATTGATGTTGCGTCCCGTCCACCCGGGTTCCGCAATTTCGAGCTGCCGCAGGGTTTCCATGACCAACGCGCTGCCCATCGAATGCGCAACAAGGATGATGTCCGGCTGGCCCGCCGACCGAATGACGCGCAACATCTCGGCCAGCCCATCGCGTGCAAACAGGGCGCTGTCGCGATCATACTCGTATCCCAGCGGATTGCCGCGGCTGGGCCAGGAATAGGCCACATGCGTGCCGGGAATTTCAAGATCATTGGCCAGCTGCGCCATTCGAAACGCCGCATTGGTGAAGCTGTTGTTGAATCCATGTACAAACAGCGTGACCTCGCGTTGATCGGCGGGTTTCGATTGCAGATCGGCCCGTATGGCGTCGCTGAATGACTGCGCCGAGCCGTAGCGGTTTACCCCCGCCAGAACAAAATCGCGATCCGGTTTTGGCCGGTCCTGCCCGTCCGAAACGGTGCCAATCGCCCTGCCGGGAGGCAGCGATACGGTTGCCTGCAACAGGTTTAATGACGGTGATCGCCCGATACCGAATTCGTTCATGGCGTTCATGCTGCGTGTGGTGCCGATGAACACATCGCGGTTTGTGCCCACGCCAAGGGCCGCCGGCACGATCGGGGCCGCCGTCCGATCACTGCAAGCCGCGATCAGGATGACCAGACCAAAGACAAGTGCGCGCATTCCAATCCCCTGCCCGGCCGACACGTACTCATGTACCCGAGGGATCAGAAAACAGCTAGAGCACGTACCGGCTTACATCCGTGGATCGCGCAAGTTCGCCCAAATGGGTTTCGACAAATGCCGCGTTCACAGTAATTTCGTCCCCTGCCCGTTCTGGCGCGGAAAATGAAAGTTCCTCGAACACGCGTTCCATCACCGTATACAGCCTACGGGCACCGATGTTCTCAACGCTCTTGTTCACATCTGCCGCAATCCGGGCCAGCGCACGTATGCCCTCTGCCTCGAAGGTGACAGTCACCTTTTCGGTTTTCATCAGCGCCGTGTATTGCAGGGTCAGCGCGTTATCCGTTTCCTCAAGGATACGCACGAAATCATCTTCGGTCAGATCCCGTAATTCGACACGGATGGGCAAGCGACCTTGCAGTTCTGGCAGCAGGTCCGACGGTTTGGCGGTGTGGAAGGCGCCCGACGCAATGAACAGAATGTGGTCCGTTTTGACGGGACCGTGTTTGGTGCTGACGGTTGTGCCTTCGATCAGGGGCAGCAGGTCGCGCTGCACACCCTCGCGGCTGACATCGGCACCGCGGGCATCGGACCGGGCGCAAACCTTGTCGATTTCATCAAGGAACACGATGCCGTTTTCTTGAACCGCCTCCATCGCGGTTTTTGTCACCGTCTCGTCGTCAAGAAGCTTGTCCGCCTCTTCCCCGATCAGCACGTCATAGCTTTGGGCGACCGTCAGCTTCTTGCGCACCGTGCGCCCACCCAGCGCTTTGCCAAAGATGTCGCCCAGGTTCATCATACCCATGCCGCCCTGCTGACCCGGGATATCCATGGTCGGGAACGGGTTGCTGGTATCGGCCACATCCAGCTCGATCAGCGTGTCATCAAGTTCACCTGACTTCAGCTTCTTTCGGAACATCTCGCGCGTGCCTTCGCGGGCATCGGTGCCTGCAATGGCTTCGATCACACGATCTTCGGCAGCTTGGCGGGCGTTGGCCTTGACCTCTTCGCGCATGTGTTCGCGGGTCTCGATAATGGCGGCGTCCACAAGATCGCGGATGATCTGTTCTACGTCGCGCCCGACATATCCGACTTCGGTAAACTTGGTTGCTTCAACCTTCAGGAACGGTGCGCGCGCCAGCTTGGCCAGGCGGCGGCTGATTTCCGTCTTGCCGACGCCGGTGGGTCCGATCATCAGGATGTTCTTTGGATAGACTTCGTCGCGCAGGTCATCGCCAAGTTGCTTGCGACGCCAGCGATTTCGCAGGGCAACGGCCACGGCGCGCTTGGCATCCTTTTGTCCAATAATGAATCGATCCAGTTCGGCGACGATCTCGCGGGGGGTCAGGTCAGTCACATGCAGCCCGTTTGTTACAAGTTTCCAACCTTACCTATGCAAAAACCCGCGAAACGCAACGATTTGGCCGCAAAACATCACAGGTGCATCACTTGCCTGAGAGGTCGGGTTATTTTGTCGCACCAAAGGCGTAGGTTGGCGGCGTCACATAAACCCCTCGGAGACTTCCCCATGACAAACCGCCGCTCCTTCCTGATCGGATCCGCCACATTGATGGCAACCACCGCCATGCCGTCCTTCAGCTTTGCTGGCGGTCACGGTCGCATTGGCGAGTTCACCGGCAAAAGCAATCACGTCACCAAGGGTCGCGCCGAAGTGGTCACCAAGAATGGCAAAAGCCAGGTGATCCTGCTGGATGACTTCTGGTTCGATGGCGCGCCTGATCCCAAGGTTGCGCTGGGCCGCGACGGCTATGACAAGGATACGCTGATGGGCCTGCTCAAGGCGAACACTGGCAAGCAGACCTTTGACGTGCCCGCAGGGATCGACGCGGCCACATACAACGAAGTCTGGATCTGGTGCGAAAAGTTCAACGTGCCGCTGGGCGTTGCCAAATTGAACTGATCCGGCACACTGGAACAAGAAAAGGCCGCTGGTATCGCAGCGGCCTTTTTTTGTTTCAAGACAGGAGTTTCGTGTTTATTTCATCCGTCATCATCGTGTCGAACCAATGAGGATAGCGCCTGGCGGGTGGTGCGATGTCCGACAAGGCGGCGATCTGATCCGTCGACAGCGTCATTCCGGGCGCAGCCAGGGCTGCATCAACATGGCCCATCTTCGACGCGCCAAAAATCACGCTGTGCCCCGGGTCCTGTGACAGCACCCAAGCCAGCGCAACTGTCGCCGGATGGGCATCATGCGCCTTGGCAATACCTGCCAGCGTTTCGATCATTGTGCGGGCCGTGCCGGTGTCGATGCCCAGGAAATCGCCCCCCTCGCTCAACCGCCCGTCGCCGTCTTCCAGTTTCTCCGGGTCGTATTTGCCGGACAACAGCCCGCCCGCCAGGGGTGACCAAGCCATCAAACCGCTGCCCATTTCCGCCATCATGGGCAGAACGTCGTCTTCGATGTCGCGCGCCACAAGATTGTACAGGTACTGCCCGGCCACAAAGGGCGTCATCCGGTGGTCACGTTGGTATTGGACCGCCCGCGCCATGTGCCATGCAGGCCAGTTGGACACGCCGACGTAGCGCACCTTGCCGTGTTCGACGGCAGTTTGCAGCGCGGCAAGCGTTTCTTCCATTGGTGTTGTGAAATCGGTTTTGTGCAGAACCAGCAGGTCAATGTGATCAATGCCCATCCGGTTCAAACTGCCGTCAATCTGCCGAAGCACATGGGTCCGGTTCAGCCCGGCGTCGCCAATCTGATCGGTCTGCCGAAAGCCCAGCTTGGTGCAGATAACCGCCTCATTCCGGCGTTTTCCAAGGGCCTTGCCAAAGATGTCTTCGGATTCACCGTTGGAATATCCGTCAGCGGTGTCAAAAAAGTTCACGCCGGCATCAAGCGCATGATGAACCATTTCCGTGGCTTCATCCTGACCAACCTTGGCAACACCCGGTATCCATTCCGATCCATGGTTGAAGGTCATGGTCCCAAAACACATGCGGCTGACAATCAGACCGCTGTTGCCCAGTCGGGTATAGGTCATGTCTGTCATTTGCTGATCTTCTCCACTGTCAGATTGCCGTTTGTGTAAACGCAGATGTCTGCCGCGATCTGCATTGCACCCCGTGCGACACCTTCGGCGTCACGGTCGCTGTCCATCATCCCGCGTGCCGCAGCAAGGGCATAGTTCCCGCCGGATCCAATGGCTGTCACATCATGTTCTGGCTCCAGGACATCGCCTGCACCGGTGATGACAAACATGTCCGTGCCATCCGACACGATCAGCATTGCCTCCAGTTTTTGCAGATACTTGTCGGTGCGCCAATCCTTGGCCAGCTCAACGCTTGCGCGGGCCAGCTGGCCCGGCGTTGCCTCCAGCTTGGTTTCAAGCCGTTCCAGCAGCGTAAAGGCATCCGCTGTCGACCCGGCAAACCCTGCAACCACGTCATACCCACCGGGACTGAGTCGTCGCACCTTGCGGGCCGTGCCCTTGATCACAGTCTGGCCAAGCGACACTTGTCCATCCCCGGCAATGACAACCTCGCCGCCTTTTTTCACGCCAATGATCGTGGTCCCGTGCCATCCAGGAAATTCCAAGTTGGGCATGCGCCTCTCCCTTTTGCTTGTCTCTGTATATGGCTGCCCGTCCAGAGCCGAGCAAGGCCCGGTCGTCGGCCCCGGCATGCACCAAGAAAAAAGGCACCCGCGCCGCGGATGCCCTTGCAGTGTTCAAAAGCCCTTGGTTTGTCAGAGGCTTTCTTCGATCCAGCTTTGCAGTGTGGCCTTGGGGGCCGCACCGGCGCGGTTCGAAATCACTTCGCCATCCTTGAAGATGAACAGGGCCGGAATTCCGCGCACACCCATTTGGGCAGGTGCGTTGGGGTTCTCGTCCACGTTGACCTTGGCGATCTTGACCTTGCCTTCCATCTCGGACGACAGCTCTTCGAGAGCAGGGCCAATCTGTTTACAGGGGCCACACCATTCGGCCCAAAAGTCCACCACTACGGGGACGTCGGAATTTTTGACTTCTGCGTCGAATGTCGCGTCGGTGACTGCCACGGTTGCCATCTGAGTTCTCCTGCCAGGCTCAAGCGTAGGGTGGCAACCTAGGTACCCCCTTGGGCATCGTCAAGATATGGCGTGCGTAACAGCGCGGCCGTCACGATATCGTGCGAAAGGGGCATCAAACTGCCGGTATGGGTCCACAGAACACTCAGCCGAAGACCGTGATCCGGATAAATCTGTGCAATTGCATGCGCATAGGCACCCATCTGGCGCAGCACGCCCTCCGGCGTCTGTGCTGGATGGTCTGGAACAGCACGATTTGTTTTGAAATCCACGATGTGCACCGCGTTTGACGTCACGTGCAACCTGTCGATCGTCCCGTGGATGCGATGTTGGCCCATGGCCGCTGTGATCGGCACCTCGGCCAGAACATCATCGGCAAACAACCATGCCAGGGCGGGATCGGTTCGCACGCGGTCGGCTTGTGCCTGGGCAAGCACCTTCAGATCATCGCCCAGATTGGCGTCTGCCAACGCCTGCGCGCCAATGCCGGGCGCCTCAAGAAGCGCATGAACGACCGTGCCAAAAATCTTGGCCGTGTCTTCGTCCAGGCCGTCTCCGGGCAGCGCCTTGGCCCCACCAAGGTCCGAGGGTGACAACGTCTTTGACCCGTCCTGAGGGGACGGTGCCGGACGCTTGAACTGATCGGGCAGCACGGGCGCATCTGCGACGCTTTCATCGGGCGGTGCGGTCGCCCCAAAATCCCAATCTCCGTGTTGCAAGCGCAACCCAGCGCCTACCGGTGTTTCAATCTGCTCGCATCCGGTGGCCTCCAACCCGGCCTGCACGCGCTGGTGCCAATCGTCTCCGGCCTGGGCCAGATCGCCTGCCGTACCGACAATCAACCACTTTTCCGCCCGTGTTAGAGCCACATAAAGAAGCCGAAGAGATTCTTCCTGTTGCGCTGCCTTCATCTCGTCAAGACGCGCCTTGATCCCGTTGGGCTGCTGGTTAGACGGCATTTTCCACACCGGCGTGCCGTCCAGTTCGATGATGTCGTCCCGGATTTGAAAGTCGCGTTTTCCACATTCCGGCAGGATCACAATCGGTGCTTCCAACCCTTTCGATCCGTGAACGGTCATCACCCGGATCTGGTTCGATGCGCTGTCGATCTGGCGTTTGACCTCAAGGTTGTCGGTTTCCATCCAGGTCAGAAAGCCGGTCAGGCTTGGGACTTCACTGCGCTCGTATGACAGCGCTTGCGACAACAGGGCGTTGATGCCGTCTTCGGCCTCGGATCCCAACCGGGCCAGCATCCGCTTGCGACCTGCATGCCGTGTAAGCATCCGTTCGATCAGGTCGTAGGGGCGTAGAAAGTCGACGTTGTCGCGCAAATCACGCAGAACAGAGACCGTTTCGGGGTAGTCTTTCACTCTGACCCGCAAAGTGCGCCACAGCTCATCCTCGTCCCGGCCATGGGCCAATGTAAACAGCTGCTGTTCGGACCAGCCAAACAACGGCGACCGCAAAGCAGTGGCGAGCGACAGGCTGTCCTCGGGCGTCGCAAGGAAGGACAAGAGCGCGCCAAGGTCGCGCACGGCGGTTTCGGCTCCAACTTTCAACCGGTCCGCACCCGCGATTGGCAGGTCCAGTTCCTTGCATGCGCGAATGATGTCGGGAAAAATGCCCCCGCGCCGCTGGACAAGGATCAGGATATCGCGCGGCTGAACGGGTCGCGCGCCCTCCTTGTCCGGGATCAAGACCTGTTCATCCAGCATCTGTTTGATCTGACCGGCGACGGCCATCGCCAATGTGCGAAACTGATGTTCGGGACTGCGGCGGTCAACCGGATCAAACCAGTCGCGTTCAGTCGTTTTCTCTGGTTTTGGCACGGGGGGCCATAAATCGACACGACCGGGCAGGTCCGTATTGAACGCAATGTGCTTGCCACCAGAAAACCCGGCCCCCGCTTCGCTGGCGAAGACCTGATCCACAAGGTCCAAGATCGCAGGTGATGACCGGAACGAATAATCGAGGCTGCGGTCCCAAAGCGTTTGCTCCGATTCCGCCAATTTAGAGCCGAATTCGGCTTGCATCCGATCAAACTCGCGTGGGTCCGCGCCTTGG
Source organism: uncultured Tateyamaria sp. (assembly GCF_947503465.1). Lineage (NCBI taxonomy): Bacteria > Pseudomonadati > Pseudomonadota > Alphaproteobacteria > Rhodobacterales > Roseobacteraceae > Tateyamaria > uncultured Tateyamaria sp. The sequence goes on from NZ_CANNDN010000001.1 coordinate 2,484,464, forward strand.
AATGAGTAGATGGATTGTTTCTTGTCCCCGACCACAAAGATCGTGCGGGTCACATCTGCGCGGGCGCCTTCGCCGCTGGAAAACTCCTCTGCCAACCGCCGGATTACGTCCCACTGCAACGGGCTGGTGTCTTGCGCCTCGTCCACCAGGATGTGGTCAATGCCTCCGTCCAGTCGGTACAGGACCCATGCCGCAACGCGATCGTCGCTTAGCAATTGCTGCGCCTTGCGGATCAGATCGTCAAAATCCAGCCAACCGCGGCGCTGCTTCGCTTCGGCATAATGCTGCGCAAAACGCCGCGCAAACCGGTGCAGGGCAACCGTGTGTTCTGCTGCCGTCAAGGCCAGCCGCGCCTGGCGCGCGTCCTCCACCCGATCAATGAGCGCATCGAGTTGCGGCAAGAGATGGCTGGCGTCTGCTTTTGTGCCCTTGGTGGGAAACTGTTTCTTTCGCGTACCTGTCTGAGTCAGAAATGCCGCCTCTGCGATCGACAGGCTATCTGTGTCCAACGCGACCATCTCTTGCAGAATCGAACCAACGGCACTGTCCCTGACGCCCTGAACGGCAAGGATCGGGATCAACTCTTGCAGCATGTCCCAATCGCCAGGCGCGAAGGTCCGCTCTGCGATTGTGGCACGGGTCAGATCACGTGGCTGACCCAGCAGTTCCAGCGCGTCACCCAGGGACAGATCGCGAAAGGCCGCACCGTCGCCCGCAATTTCCTTGGTCAGCGACAGAAAATCCTCGCCCTTGTACTGACGGGCCAGATCAGCCAGCACATCTGCGTCCGGACCTTCGGCCATTTGATCCACAAGGTCGGCGCGCAACAGGTCGGCTGCGCGATCTTCGATCTCGGTAAACTGTGGGCTCACCCCCGCTTCGAGCGGAAAGCGACGTAAAAGAGACGCACAGAACGAGTGAATGGTCTGAATTTTCAGCCCGCCGGGTGTTTCAATCGCGATCGCAAACAAGGTCCGCGCGCGCCGCAACGCCTGCGTATCCAACGGGCCTGTGACGCCCAGCTCGACCAGCTCCTTGCGAAGGCCAGCGTCGTCCAGCATCGCCCAGGCACCCAGACGCTGAAACAGACGGTTCTGCATCTCGGACGCGGCGGCCTTGGTGTAGGTCAGGCACAGGATGTGTTGTGGTTCCACATCTTCAAGCAGAAGGCGCGCAACGCGATCCGTGAGGACACGCGTCTTGCCCGATCCCGCGTTCGCCGACAGCCATGTCGATTGCATTGGCTGTGCGGCGTCTTGTTGCCGCAATGTGGCGTCGTTTACGGTGTTCATTCCAACACCACCGGAAACGGATCCTGGGTCACATCCCATTCACCGAAACGGGCCAGCTGGTCGTAATCCCGCGCCTCGCGATCCTCGTACAGCGCCCGGCGCGAGGTATAGCCCTTGTCACCCTCCAGGTACGCGCTCAGCAATCCAACAAGATCGGCAAGGACCGTGCGCGGCGGTTCATCATCCAGAGGCGCGTTTTCGATCCTGGGTGTGCTGCCCATGCCAATGAATTGCGCCGCCCGGACGGGGCGCGGACCCAATGTGGCAAAGCCGCCCTCTTCGACCATCGCCGCCTCGATCAACAGCTGTTTGTCAAAGTGCTTTTGTTGATCCTTGGTCGGGGGTGGCCCGGTTTTGTAGTCATACAGAATAACGGTCCCGGCGTCGTCCACGTCAATACGGTCCGCTTGACCGACAAGTTCGGTCTTGATCGCGACCAGATCAAGTTTGCCGGTCGCCTCCCGTTCGAACAGCGTGGGGGTGGCCAGTGCCTGGCGGACTTGCTCCGTCTCAATGATCCAGTCGGCGGCCCGTTCGAACCTTGCCAACCACAGCGCACGCGCTGCGGGCCAAGGCACATCGCGCTGCAGCACATGGCGTGCATGCTCCGTCAAACGCTCAACCGTCAGCGCCGTGTTGTCGTCCAACGTTTCACGCACAAAACGTTCCATTACATCGTGCGACAGAATTCCCCGCAGCAACGCATCCGGCGTTTGCACAAGCGGGCGCAAGGCGCGCAGGCCCAACACGTGCTTGGCATAGATGGCATAAGGATCGCGGATCAGCGTCTGGATCTCAGTTACGGTAAAGCGGCGCGGTCGGCTGGATACGGGCGGGCAGGGGGACGGGCGTGCCGCCTTCGGTTGCTCTGGCGCGGCGTCCAATTGACGCGCCAGCGACAGCCAACAGTCGCCGCGCGCCCGCATCAAAGCCCAGTGATCGGTCTGTCCTTGCCCTTTCAACCCCTGCAACAGGTTGCGCAGACGGTTCATCCATCGCGATGGAACGGTTTCGGCGTCATCGGATCGGATCGACCGGGTCAGCCAGACCTCGGGCGCGGCAATGGCCTGCTGGAAATCATGCGCTGACAGTCCAATCCGTCGTTCCGGCAACAAAAGGCCCGCGTCAAACCGCATCTTCCGGTTTAGCCACGGGTCAGGAGCGGGGGCTTCGGGCCATGTCCCGTCATTGAGGCCTGCCAGAATGACCAGATCGGCACCTTGTACCCGCGCTTCGAGCGTGCCCCAGATCATGATATTGGGATGGGGTGTGTCACGGTCGCGCACGTCTTCGCCCTGGCGCAGGGCTGTCGCGACCAAATCGGCATAGTCCCTCGCTGATATTGATCCGCCAAAGGCCGCGTTCTCAGCCAGTGCTTGCATCACCCGGCGCGCAGCCTGACCTGCCTTCTTTTGCCACAGTGCGCCACCGTCCGTACCGTTTGGACCCTGCGCAAAGGTTTCCGACAACGACCGATGCAGGGCGATCCATGCGTCCAAGGGCCTCTCGTCGGCCGTGTGCCGTCCACACAGAACCTCACTGATCCACTTTGCCCAGGGTTCAATCTCTTCGACCTGCTTGGTTGCCTTGCGTGCGCACTGCAGAAGGCTGTCCGGTTCGGGGTAGGGCAGCCCGTCCCGCCGCATGCGCAATTCCAGGCGCTGGGTGTTGAGTTGATGCAGATTGCGGTCAGCCCCCGAATGCGACAGCGGGTGTTTCAGCAGCGAAAGAAGACTTTCAGCGTCAAGCGGCGCTTGAAACAGCCCGGCGACTTGCCGCAGGAAACGGCCCGGCGGCGACAGGTGCAAAGGTGTGCCCGCGCTGTCATCCGGCAGGATATCCCACCGGTCCAATGCTGCCGTGACCTGACGGGTCAGCATGCGGTCGGGTGTGATCAGGGCCGCGGTCTGACCATCCTCTGCCGCTTGCCTCAGGCGCATCGCGATGGCGATGGCTTCGGCCCGGGGTGTGTCCGCTTCGACCAGCGTAATGTCTTGCGTTGCCGCCCCAAGCTGTTGCAGATGCGGCCCTTCCTCGCGCCATGCATCTGTCACCGGGGCGGGGCGCAAAGCAAGGGATACCAGCGCATTGCGTGGCTGTGATGCCGCCGGGGTGTCCGTCCATCGATGCACATCTGACGGGTGCAAATCCAGCGCCTTGCAAAGCCGCAGAAATCGGAACTGCGGGTGATCCTCGGCCATCTTGTCACCGGCCAGCGCGTCCCACACGAAGGACGGCGTGCAGTCGTCAAACCCCGGCAGCACCACCGCGCCTTGCGGCAGGTCCGCAACCGCCTGCATCAACCGCAACGTCGTGCCACGTGATCCCGTTGATCCGACAACAAGCAACGGATCTGGCGGTGGCGTATGCGCCCAATGGTCCGCCAGTCGCATCACGATCGCCCGTTGTCGGGCTTCGGGGTCCGGGGCGCTATCACTTGCGTCGATGTAGGTTTGCGCGATGGCAATGAACTGCTGTGCGCGTGCCCAGTGGCCGGATTGGTCCGACACGTCCAGCTGTGCAATGTCATCTGCACTGACACCTTCGCCCTGCATCTCGTCCATCAGGGTGGCCAGGCTGTCCGCAAGGTCGAACGGGCCTGCGTCAGGGGCAAGGTCCGGCTGCCGCTCAATCAGGTTCTGGATCAGGGTCGCCAGTTGGAGCCGCCGGCGCAGCGGGGATGCGGATGGCGGCACCGGCGCGCCCGGCATCAGATCATCAAGCTGCGTGATCATGCGGATGCATGGCAACAAGCGGGCCGGGCCTTCGTCGAACAGGGCGCGCAGCCGGCGGGCCATGCGCGTCGTGTTGACCAACAGCGTTACCCGCGCCCAGGTATCTGGCGGTGCATCTTTCAACCGGTCCTCAAGCCCGCGCACGATGGCGCGGGGGAAATCGACGCCGGGTGCGCAGCCAAAAACGCGCGGCTGTTTGGACCCGTCAAACATGATGTTTCTTCAACATGTCTTCGGCGATTGCGATGCCTTCGGGATGCCCTACGTCGCTCCAATGTCCGGGATATGCGACGCCGTGCAGCCGTCCGTCCTGTACCATCAGGTTCCAGACCGCGTTCAGGGAAAAGGCCGTGTCGGTGATCTCGTGCAGACGCGCGGTTTTCATCATATGCACCCCTCCGTAAACCATGTCGCCGCCCCGGCGCAGGCGACCGTCCGGTCCCAGGTCAAAGTCTCCGCCACCGGATCGGCCATGCGTGCGCGCACTTGGAACACACACCAGCAGCGCGTCCATGCGCGCAGGGTCCCACGTGTCCAACAGCGTGTGCAGGGGGTTCGGCCCAGCCCAGAGCGCATCCGGGTTCACCGTGATCACGGGATCGGTACCCAGCAGCGGCAACGCGTTTCGCAGGCCGCCACCGGTTTCAAGGATGTTCGGCGTTTCGCGTAGCGTGGTCACGGGACGGCCCTGCAGGTGCGCCTCCAGTGTTTCGGGCAGATAGTGCAGGTTCGCGACCACGCGCGGCGGATTGATGGCGTCGATCATCGTCAACGCGTGATCAATCAATGGCCTTCCTGCCACCGGAATCAACGGTTTCGGTTGCGTCCGGGTCAGGTGCTTCATCCGCGTCCCGAACCCCGCCGCAAAGATCATGACGGCAGGGGTATCGTGTTGCATTGCTGTTTCAGGCTGTTGAGGATGGGTTTGGTCGGCGCGGGAAGATGGCCCCGGACCAGGGGCGCAATGGTGGTCGCCGCGGGGTGATCAAGCCCCTTGTCCAGGTGGTTCCAAACCCGTGGGACCAGATCAACGTACGACGGCTTGCCATACGCCAGCGACAGGCGGGCAAAGACGCCAAGAATGCGCAGATTGCGCTGCACACCCAGCAATGCACAGGCTTTTTCAAACGCACCGGCATCATGGGCTGTTGCCGTCAGATACCGATCCACCATCTGGCGCGCAAGATCGGGCGACACATCCCGGCGCGCATCCTGCAGCACCGATACCAGATCATAGGCCGGGTGCCCCAGCATTGCATCCTGATAGTCCAGCAGTCCGACGCGTTCTGGTCCGACCCGATCAGGGAGCCAGATCAGGTTTTCCGCATGGTAATCGCGCTGGATCAAGACCGGGTCAGTCGCGTCAAGACCGGCCAGCGCTTCTTGCATCGCCGATGAAAATCCAGCCCTCGCACCGGCGTCTACCGAACCGACTGCACCGCGTTGGTACCAGTCAAAGGCCAGGCACGCGACGTCGGTCATGACAGCAGCGTCATAGCGCGGCAACTCAGGCACCGGTGCAGCGTGCAGATGCACGAGAACGTCAATCGCCGCTTCGTACAGGGGTGCCTCAAGGGTTCGGTCGTCCTTGATCACCCGTGCAAACAGGTCGTCGCCCAGATCCTCGATCAACAGGAACCCGCGGGCATCGTCCTGGGCGAAAATCTCGGGCGCAGACAGGCCCGCCTTTCGCAGATACTGGGTGATGGATACGAAGGGCCGGACGTCTTCACCTTTTTCGGGTGACGCATCCATCAAGACACGTGTTTCCGGCCCACGTGTCAGACGTTCATATTTGCGATTGGACGCGTCGCCGGCAATCAGCACGCGCTTTGCATCGCTCCATCCAATGTCGGACAGAAATCGCCCAAGCTGGTCCGACCGGTCAGGCATCTGTCGTCACCTGTGCCAAACGGCGGGCCCAGCGTGGATCCGTCCATGTCAGGGTCGCGGCGCGCCCCGTCCCTTCGGTTGCGATGGCAATGCTTAACGCGGTTTCGGGCGCGATGGGCCCCAGACGGTCCGGCCATTCCACCAGGCAAATGGCATCGTCAAAGGCGTCGACCAATCCCAACTCATCCACTTCGATGTCTGATGTGATGCGGTAAAGGTCGGCATGCCACACCGCTCCACGCGCGGTGTCATAGACCTGAACCAGTGTGAATGTCGGTGATGGAACATCCTCGGGCACATCCAGTATTGACTGGATAAGGGCACGGGCGAAATGAGTCTTTCCGGCGCCGACATCACCCGTCAACAGAATCACGTCACCGGCAGTCAGCACCGGACCAAGGGCGCGACCTGTCCGGGCTGTGTCGTCGGCCGCCGGCCAATGCAGAGTGAGGGGGGAGGATGTCATGCCATCAACCTACCGCCATCCCCGGGCGCTGCAAGTTGGAATGGTCAGGTCAGCGCGGGAATTGGGACGTCACCTTGGGTCTGCAGTTCCATGAACCTGATGACCGTGGCGCCTGAAACAATGGGCGACACCTGGGTGCGCAGCTTACCAAGATCGCGGTGCTTGACGTCCACCTCCCAAGCGGCGCGTTCGCCGAACTTCATCACAAAGTCACGCATATCCCCCCAGGCCGGATCGGGTGCGCATTTTTCCTGCCAGGCTTGAAGGCAATCCACGATCGTCACGTCGGCAAAGCTGTTGTCGGGGTCCAGTTTCCACATCTCGCGATAGGCTGCGTTGCAAAAGGTCAGAACCCCGGCCGAGGAAAACACGACAAGCGCGTCTTCGAACGTGTCCATCAGGGATTGGCCCAGTTCCAGTTCCGCCCGGAAGTTTCGGGTCAGCGATATCTCGGCCGTGATGTCTTCGATCAGGAATGCGATGGCTCCGTCGGGATGTGGGCGGCCACTGACCCTGTAGGTGTGCCCGGTGTCCAGCGACCACGTCTCGTGATAGCTGCCATGCGACGCGGCGTTGATCATTTCCGAGATTTCCTGCCGCCATGACCCATAGTTCTTTGGTTCCGGCATCACCCGGTTGTCGCGCAAGCGGTCAAAGAAGGACAACATATCAGGCCGTCCACTCAGGAATTCAGCGGGCAGCGAGGTCAGGTCCACCAAGGCCGGGTTGAACAGGGCAAGCTGCCCGTTGCGATCAAAAATGGCCAGCCCAATGGACAACTGGGCAAAGGTCTTGGCCAGCGTTTGGACAAAGTTGCGTTGCGCCACTTCTGCCTGGATGACGGCATTGATATCAACCGCGTGAAACACCGTTGCGCTGTCAGCCTGTGTTGCCGTGACATTGTACCATTCCGTTGTGCCATTGGCGTCCATTCGAACCGGCACCCGGACAGAGGATTTGCCGCTGAGGTCACCGGGTGCGAAATCAAACAGGGGCGTGCTGTGGTTGTCCTGATTGCCCCGCACGGCGCCTTCCAGCATCTCGTATGCTGCATTGCGCCATGACAGATGGCGGCCATCATCTTCGATCCAGATCGGATAAGGCGCCTTGGTGGCTGCAAGTCGCAGCGTATCCAGTTCGGATCGAAGCAGATGAAGGGCGTGACGTGTGTTTGCATCCCCGCTTGCATCGTCTTCAATCTCGATCCGCGTCATCTCATCCTCTCGTTGCAGGGACAGGGTCGCGGGATCATCGGGGTGCGCGGCATGCAATGTCAGCCGGTCTACCTGGCCGAGTTCATCCTGATCCGGCAGACCGGGAAACCGAGCATTCAGGCAGGATGTGAGGGCCTGCCAATCGGTGGTGTCACAGCTGCGCCGCAGGGCAGATTCCGCCTCGGGTGTGGCATGCTGCAAGTCGACACCGTCAAAAAGGTAGGACAGACCGGGCTGGGGTTGGTCGCCAGTGGACCGCGCAACGGGACGCGTGCGCTGGATGAACAGAACACCGAAGGACACCGCCAAGAATGCAGATCCCAAAACAACCACAATGTCTGCCAACGCCATGGGCCAACCTTTCGCCACCCGGAGCTGAGTATTGGGTAAGGATAGTTAACGCCTTCTTAACGCACGCATGACTAGATACGGATTTGTTCGTTGCGACCCAGCGAAACCGCATTTTTCCCGCGGCGGGCATCAACCATGTCCCGCGGCCAAACCACCTCGACAATTGCCCCGATATGGGTATTCGATTCTGCCCAGGCCCCATACGGGTCAGACCCATTGGCAAAGGTCAGTTCGGCACCTGACCGTTCCAGTAATGTCTTGGCGATAAACAGCCCCAAACCCATCCCCTCGTATTCGGGCCGCTGGGCCCTTTCATTTGACGATTTGCGACGACGCACAAACGGATCACCGATGCGGCCCAACAGCTGTGGAGGAAAGCCACGGCCATCATCCATGATCCGAATGGTGATCAAGGTGTCTGTCCAATGCGCTTCGATCCAAACGGTCGAGCGGGCAAAATCCACGGCGTTCTGGACCAGATTGCGTAATCCATGGATGATCTCGGGTTGGCGCAGAATGGCAGGCTGATCGATTTCCTCTCCTGCGTCCGGGTCATGTGTGTATTCAACCCGCTTGCCCCGGTGCGTATGCGGTTCGGCCGCTTCCTGTACGACGGTCATCAGTGGCGCCTGCCGCAGGTGCAGGTCGTCCTTTCCGGCGCGGCCCATGTCACGCAGAATGTCCCGGCACCTGTCGGCCTGTTCGCGGATCAGGGCAGCGTCCTCCATCAGTTCCGGACGGTCTTCCAGTTCTTCGATCAATTCGGCGCTGGTCAGCTTGATGGTGGCCAGGGGCGTGCCCAGCTCATGGGCGGCAGCGGCGACGACACCACCCAGGTCGGTCAATTTCTGTTCGCGCGACAGCGCCATCTGGGTCGCGGACAGCGCGTCAGACATCGAATGCATTTCGGAGGTGACGCGGCGGGAGTAGAGGCCGATGAAGCAGATTGCGATGACAAGGGCGATCCAGTTTCCAAAAACAAAAAGGTCGGGGATGCGCAGGATGAACCCCTGCTGGGTGCGCAAGGGCAGGTGATAGTCGGACAGAATGGTCACGATCACGATGGCGGTGGCCCCGACCAGAAGGGTTGATCGCGTCGTCAGAACGGCCGCGGAAATCGTCACTGGCCCCAGCAACAACAGCGCAAAGGGATTGTTCAGGCCGCCGGTAAGAAACAACAGGAACCCAAGTTGCAGAACATCGAACAGAACCATCAGCAGGTTCTCGACCTCGGTCAGGCGCTTGTTTTCGGGAAAGACGAAGATGGCGATCAGGTTACCGATGACAGACACGCCTACAGCCAGATAGCACAGCCCAAGTTCCAGTTGCAGGCCATACAGACGCTGCGCCACGGTCAGCGCCACAAGCTGCCCGACGATTGCAACCCAGCGCAAAAGGATCATCGTGCGCAGGCGAATCCAGTTTGATCTTTGTTGGCCGGTCAGCAGACCGAAATCGGGTTGCGCCATTGTGTCACTTCTTCGTTTATTGAACTCGGGGTCCATGTTGATAGCTAGGGTACAACCCTAGCCCGGAGGCCGAACATGACCCGTATCATCGCACCCGTCGCCGCCCTTGTCGCCGCCCTTTTTCTGGGTGGTATCTGGTGGGTCACGCAGTCGGACGGGGACGGCACGGCCTTTGCCCAATGCAACGCAACGCAGATCGCGGGCGACGGCAATGGGATTGGCGGACCGTTCGAACTGGTCAATGCCGAAGGCCAGACAGTCACCGACCAGGATGTGATCACCGAACCCAGCCTGATCTATTTCGGGTACACGTTCTGTCCCGATGTCTGCCCGCTTGACACCGCCCGCAACGCCGAGGCGGTAGATGTGCTGGCCGAACGCGGCATGTCCGTGACGCCGGTGTTCATTACCGTGGATCCGGAACGCGACACGCCCGAAATTGTGGGCGATTTCGCCTATAACCTGCATGAAAAGATGATTGGGCTGACGGGATCACCGGAGCAGACGGACGCGGCAAGCAAGGCGTATCGCACCTATTACCGGGCACATGACAAGTCCGATGAATTCTACCTGGTGGATCATTCGACCTTTACCTACCTCGTGATGCCGGAACACGGGTTCGTCGAATTCTTTCGTCGCGACATCAGCGCGGACGCGATGGCGGACCGGGTTGCGTGCTTTGTTGAAAACGCCTGATTTTGCCGGAAAAATTTGACCCCGGTCACCACCCGCGCCATATTCTCGTTCAGCCAGAAAAGTAAGCGGGAACTGGAGAATTCGATGGCCGAAGCGGCATTGCGGGATTTGGGCGAAGACAAGTCGCTTTTGTTGGTTGACGATGATGAACCGTTTCTGCGGCGGCTGGCCAAGGCCATGGAGAAACGTGGTTTCGAGATTGAAACCGCAGACAGCGTCATGGCCGGCAAGGCCATCGCGACCGCGCGCCCGCCAGCCTATGCCGTTGTCGATTTGCGGCTGGAGGATGGCAATGGCCTTGATGTGGTCGAGGTCCTGCGGGAAAAACGGCCCGATGCGCGGGTTGTTGTCCTGACCGGTTACGGGGCGATCGCCACGGCGGTTGCGGCGGTCAAGATCGGTGCAACGGATTACCTGTCCAAACCGGCGGATGCCACGGACATCACCAATGCGCTGCTGGCCACGGGGGATGATCTGCCGCCGCCGCCAGAGAATCCAATGAGCGCGGATCGCGTGCGCTGGGAACATATCCAGCGGGTGTACGAACTGTGCGACCGCAACGTGTCGGAAACCGCGCGGCGGTTGAACATGCACCGGCGGACATTGCAGCGCATTCTGGCGAAACGCTCGCCACGCTGAGGCGTTGGACCCGGGGCCGCCTGCCCGCGAATACCTGAGGATTCATTGGAAACAGAGACGGGGGCCTGCATGTGCTTGTGCGGCCCCTGAATTTGGGTTTTTGAAAACTGCCGGGCCGGGAACGCAGTGCACCAGGCGTGCACAACCTATGCACAACCCGTGCACCGCTGCGGTGCACATCGGGTCAAAGATCGTAGCGCTTGAGGATCTTGTCGACGATCTGCCCGTTCGCCATCTCATGGCCTTCGATCCGGCCATAGTCCTGAAACCCGCGGGATTGGTAGTAGATCAACCCGCCTTCGTTGTCGGCGCGGATATTGGCGTTGATCCAGGCATAGCCCAGATCCCTGGCGGCCTTGCGGGTGGCGTCGAACAGCCTTGAGCCGATGCCAAGCCCGGTTTGTCCGACCTGCACGAATGTCGCAATCTCGGCGGCGTCGCTGGGCAGATAGTCGGCCCCGGCCGCGATCCACTGAAAGCCCAGGACCCGTTCGCCGTCATCGACCGCGACGTGCCAGGCGGATCGCCCTTTTTCGGCCATCCAGTCGGCGAGGTCCCGGCCGGTCACCCGTGTCGTGATGGCGGTTGTGCCACCCTCTTCGATGATCGGATTGAGAAGGTCGGCCATCGAGGGCGCATCCAGCGCAATGGCGGGTCGGACGTGGATCATGAGCATTGCTCCAACAACGTGGCATGACGGGTGGTGAAGGCGTTGCGCGTGTCGACCGGAGGCCGCAGAACGATCTGCAAGCCGTCGATCAGACCGGGCTCGGGTTTGCCAAAGAACTTGCTGGCTTCGGCCTCGGTAAATCCGGCGATCTGGGTTGCTTCCATCCAGGCGCTGATCTTGTCCGCCTTCTTGATCTGGCGCTTGACCTGCTGCGGTACCTTGGCGGGCAGGCCAAAGCGGATATGCACCGCGGCCTCCAGCCGTTCGTCGAGATCCTTGTACCCGGGGCCCACGGCCGCCTTCACGGGCGATATCATGTCCCCGATCACATATTCCGGGGCGTCGTGCAGAAGCGCGGCCAGCCGCCACTTGGCCGGGGCATTCCGGGCGATGCGGCCAAACAGTGTTTCAACAAGCAATGAATGTTCGGCCACGGAATAGGCATAGTCGCCTGCAGTCTGACCATTCCAGCGCGCGACAAAGGCCAATCCATGGGCGATATCCGCGATCTCGATATCCATCGGTGTCGGGTCAAGCAGGTCGAGCCTGCGGCCTGACAGCATGCGCTGCCATGCGCGGGGTTGTTTGGCCATGTCGGTCTCCGGTCTTGTGTGTTCCTACCGCAGGCACCGAACGGGGGGAAGCGGGTGATTGGACCGGTTTTACCCGCCTGGCGTCGCGGCGACGGGAACCTGACGGCTGGCAACACGTTGTATCGCAAAGGAGAATGTCATGAAGCGTTTTATCGCGTGTATGTGTGTCAGCATGGTGTTTCCGGCGACAGCATGGGCCGAAACCGTGTGTATGGACGCCGCCGAGATGGAGGCGGCCCTGATTGATTGGTACGGCGAGACGCCCGTATCCGGCGCCTCTGCGGACGCTCAGCAATTGTGGGCTTCGCCCGACACCGGCACCTGGACCTTGATGGAATTGAAGCGGAACGGGACGGCCTGTGTCTTGGGTCAGGGCGATGATTGGCTTGGTTCAAGCGACCTGCTGCTGGCGCTTGAGCGTTCACTGGGCCGGGACGGCACGCATGCGACGCCCGAAACGATTGCATTTCTGGACGATGTGACGACGAAAGGCGGCTGAACGACCCGTCAGGCGGCCGCGACCCATCACCGCGATTGCCCCTTTCGGGTGTCGGTGCTATCTGCCCCTCAGCCCGATTTGAAAGGACAGAACGGATGTCGCAGGATTACGTCGTCAAAGACATTGCACTGGCTGAATATGGCCGCAAGGAACTGGATATTGCCGAGACCGAAATGCCCGGATTGATGGCATGTCGTCAGGAATATGGTGAGAGCAAGCCGCTGGCCGGTGCCCGTATCGTCGGGTCGCTGCACATGACGATCCAGACCGCCGTTCTGATCGAGACGCTGGTCGAACTGGGCGCCGATGTGCGCTGGGCGTCGTGCAACATCTTTTCGACCCAGGACCACGCAGCCGCCGCCATTGCGGCGGGCGGCACACCGGTGTTTGCGATCAAGGGCCAGAGCCTGGAAGAGCATTGGGATTACCTGGATCGGTCGTTCCAGTTTGAAGACGGCCCCAACATGATCCTGGATGATGGCGGTGACGCAACGCTTTACGTGTTGTTGGGTGCGCGCGCCGAGGCGGGCGAGGACATCATTCCGGTTCCGACATCGGAAGAGGAAACCGTGATCAAGGCGCAGATCGCCAAGCGAATGAAAGAGACACCCGGCTGGTTCACCAAGATGCGCGACCAGATCAAGGGCGTGTCCGAAGAGACCACGACGGGCGTGCACCGTCTGTATGATCTGGTGAAGCAAGGCCAACTGCCCTTTCCCGCGATCAACGTGAACGACAGCGTCACCAAGTCGAAATTCGACAACAAATACGGCTGCAAGGAATCGCTGGTCGACGGCATTCGCCGCGCCACCGACACCATGATGGCGGGCAAGGTGGCCGTGGTCATGGGTTATGGCGATGTGGGCAAAGGCTCTGCCGCGTCGTTGAGCGGTGCGGGTGCCCGCGTGAAAGTGACCGAAGTGGACCCGATCTGCGCCCTGCAGGCCGCGATGGACGGGTACGAGGTTGTTCTGCTGGAAGACGTTGTTTCCACGGCGGACGTGTTCATTACCACCACCGGCAACAAGGACGTGATCCGTATCGAGCATATGCGCGAGATGAAGGACATGGCCATCGTCGGCAACATCGGCCACTTCGACAACGAAATTCAGGTTGCGGCCCTCAAGAACCACAAGTGGACCAACATCAAGGAACAGGTCGACATGATCGAGATGCCTTCGGGCAACCGTATCATTCTGCTGTCCGAGGGCCGTTTGCTGAACCTTGGCAATGCCACCGGTCACCCGTCCTTCGTGATGTCGGCGTCTTTCACCAACCAGGTGCTGGCGCAGATCGAGCTTTGGCAAAACACCGACAAGTACGAAAACGACGTCTATATCCTGCCCAAGCATCTGGACGAAAAAGTCGCCCGCCTGCATCTGGACCGGATCGGCGTGAAGCTGACGCAGATGGATCCTGAGCAGGCCGCGTATATCGGCGTCGCACCCGAAGGCCCGTTCAAGCCGGAACACTACCGCTACTGAATGAAAAAGGCGGGGAATTCCCCGCCTGTTCGCCTACTACAGGGTCGCGCATCGCGCGGCCCTTTTTAGTTGTTGTCGAGCGCGTTGCCGACCCCCACGACCGAACCCACAAGGCCAAAGATGGTGCGGATCGACGTGACCGAGCTTTCGGTTGCCATCACCAGATCACCGGGATTGACGTTGAACTTGCGCGCGGCAAAAAGCGAATCCGCCGATGTCAGGTCCACGGCAAAGACAACTTGGGTCTTGGTTGGGCCCGACCCATCCGCGCGCAGGTCCTTGCGGGTGTAATCCCGCAGGATCAGCACCCCCTTGGGGTTGGCGCGTGCGTCGTCGATCCCATCCACCAGGGCCAACGCTTCGATGGCGTTGATACGTTCCTGGGTAAAGGGCACGATGGTTTCTGACCCGGTCGCCCCCAGCGCCACGAAGTAGCGGTCGTCCTCTTCCACGATGATCTGGTCGCCACCGCGCAGGATGACGTTGGCGGATGGCCGGTCAAACAGATCGCCCGCGCGGATTTCATAGGAACTGCCGCCACGGATGACGCGGACCAGCGGGTTTTGAAGGCTGTCGGAAATCCCGCCCGCCGCCGACATCAGGCTGAGGATGGAGTAATTGCGGTTGGGCAGCGGATAGGTACCGGGCGCATTGAACCCGCGCACCGCATCTACCGAATTATCGGGACCGGATGTGACGGCCAGTTGCACCTGCGGGTCGGGGACCACGGCGCGCAATTGTTCTTCGATCTGGCGACGCGCGGCATCCGGGGTCGAGCCGCTGATGCGCACCTCGTCGATGTAGGGCACGAAAATTGAGCCATTGGGGGACACGGTGATCCCGGTCAGCGCGACGTTTTGCTGCGTGTCGCCGGTCAGCAGAGAGTTTTCCTGATTGTCCCAGATGACGAGGTCGATCTGATCGCCGGGGCGAATGACATTGGATTTCGGACCGGGGTCGCGCGCAAACCAGTGATAGTGACCTTCCCAGCCCGTCGTGGGCCACGTGGCCAGTTGGGATACGTTGTCCTTGGTAATCGGCACAACCGAGAATGCAGCATCATCGTTGTCCTGATTTCGGATCACTTCGCTTTCGATGGCGGCACCGCGCGGCAATGTGCACGCCGCGACAACAGCCAACACCATCAAAGACGCCAAAAAGCGGAAAGGATGTTGCACGATATGTCCCCCTGAGCCTTTGCGGCTCACACTCCAAGTCGGTTTAGCCGGAAACAACGGCGGCACACATAAATTTCTATCTCACGGGCGGTCAATCGCCCAAATCGTTGCCCAATGACAATAGCAAACCAAGCGACATCAGGTGTTCTTGCCGTTCGGATTGCCCAGATCTTCTGCCTCGATCACATCACTGTCTTCCATCACCTCAACGGCGGTTTCAGTGTCCGCAGCAGGTGCGCCGACCAGGAGGGGCAGCATCTCGGTCCCGCCGGGCAGGTTGAGTTCCACGCTGGGGGGGCGTTTCCATGACATGGTGTCGAAGGCCCCGCAATTGTCGCATGTCGGGGCCCATTCGGAATGCAGATTGTGGCAATTGTCGCAGACCCATTGCGGCCCGCGGGGCGCTGTCAGTGCCCGCGCCAGCCAGCCCTGAACAACGGCATCACTGGCCCCTTCGCCACGTTCAACGGCCGCCATCAAGGTCAGGGACCGGGTGGTGGGATCGCTTTCCGACAGATCGGCCAGCGCCCGTCGCGCGGCGGGGAAATCCTCTGCCGCGATGTTCAGCTCGCTCAGCAGCATGCGGGTTTCGGGATGGTCCGGTTTGGACTTGGTCAGCGCGGCAAAACGCTTGAGGCGCGCGGCGGCATCTTCATCCGGCTCGATTTCGGCAAAGGCGGCTGCGATATCCGGGTGCGGTTGGGCATCCCACGCCTTTTTCAGAACCCGCGTTGCGTATCGTTTCTGCCCCTTTTCGATATATCCGCGTGCGGCCATGACGGCCGCCGGAATCAGATCGGGGGACAGGCGGTTTGCTTCGATGGCGGCCTCGCGCGCCTCGATCGTCTCGTCACTTTCCAGAATGGTTCTGGCTTCGCTCAGCGCCAGAACGGCATCGCGGCGCTTGTGCACATCACGGGGCAAGGCGCCATGTTTCAGCTTGGCGCTCAGGGTTTCGCGCGCGCCCTTCCAATCCTGCTTGTCAGCCTGCAGCTTCAGCAGGATGTCCTGGGTTTCTTCGTGTTTGGGTTTGATGGCAAACGCTTTTTTGGCCAGTTGCAAGGCCGTGTCGGTGTCGCCATCGGCCAGCTTTTGTTTCATGATCCCGCGCACGCCGACAAAGCGTGTCGCGTCATTGGCGACCAGTTTGCGGTATGTCTCTTCTGCCTTTTTGCGGTCGCCCGCCAGTTCGGCGGCCTGGGCCGTCAACAGGTTGGTCAGTTCGGGCCGGTCAAGGTAGCGATCCGCCTTTTCGGCCTTGGCCAATGCGGTGCGCGCTTCGCCAGATGCCAGCGCCATCATCCCTTCGGCCAGCGCATCATAGCCCTTGGCATATTTGCGCCGTTCGAAATAGCGCGAGATGGCGGTGTCGTCGCCGTTCAGGAAGTGCCAGACCGCGATCAAAAGCCCCATGAGTTTCAGCAGGACCCACACCGCAAAGATCAGCACACCCAGGGCAATCACGGATTGCAGCGGGCCCAGCGTATATTCCTTGCCTGCCACGACAATCTGAATGCCGCCCTCGGTTTCAAGCAACCAACCGGCCCCAAGGGCAAGCGCGGCCACTGCCACGACGAAAATGATGATTTTAACCAATGACCAGATCATGAAAAGGCCCCTTCAGAGTGCCGACAGGCGTTGCGCCAATGCGTTTGCGGCCGAAACAGCCTGATGACGCTGCTGCGCCTGTTCCAACCAAGGGCCAAGGGCCGCTTTTGCGGCGTCGGGCAGCGCGTCGACCTCGGCCAGGGCATCTGCAAGACGTCCGTCGCGCGTCGCCGCCTCGATCCGAGAGAGCACGGCGTCCGGATCCGACCCTTCCTGCGGCAGAATGGATCGCGTGCCCAACTGCCGTTCAAAGAACGCGCCCAGTCCGCCACCCTGTTCCGCCGACCGGGCCGCTGCCAGCGCATCGCGGGCCACGTCGGGCACGGTGGCTTGCAATTCGGCCAGTGGCTGTACGCCATCCGCGGCCGCGTCGCGCAGCGCGTCGGGGATGTCCGTCACACCGGCCTGTTCCAGATCACCCAGCGCCGACGCAAACGGGCCGCCATTGTCCACGGCTGCCAGCACGCGGTTCATCGCGGCGCGCGCCAAGGTGGCGCTTGCAGCGGCTTCGGCGCTTTCGCGGGCCAGGCGGGCATCGGCAAGCAGGCGGTCAATTTCGGCCTGTTGGGCCGACGCGGTTTCCCGCAGGTCCGCGAGCGCCGCATCAAGGGCGGCGTCTGGTATCACGGCAGGGGCTGCGGGTTGCGTGTCGATCCGATCGACCTGTGCTGTCAGGTCTGCAATCTGCTGTTCCAACGGTGCCAGATCAACGGCGCCGCCTGAGGTGGGTGCGGGCAAGTTTTCGATCTGTGCGTTCAATGCGGCAATTTGGGCATTGGCATCGTCCAATCGCGCGGTCAGGTCAGAAACGGTGTCGTTCAATTGCTCGACCAGAACAGGATCGGCCCCAACAGGTGTGTCCGGCCGGGGAAAGACGGAATCGAGCAGACCGGATTGCCCCGCGACAAAACCGAACAGCGCGGTGATCACGCCGGCAAACAGAAGGGGCAGCGCGCTGGCGCGCTGAGGTTCGGCTTGCGGTTGCTGCGCCGGGGCGGCATTTTCTGGCTCTGGCTCTGGCTCTGGCTCTGGCTCTGGCTCTGGCTCTGGCTCTGGCTCTGGCTCTGGCTCTGGCTCTGG